>JADBZH010000001.1 GCA_020402585.1 Phenylobacterium sp.
CCAGGCCTGGGCGGTGAGCGGGACGGCCGGCGGCGGGACCGAGACCCTGGCGGTGACGGCGGCGTCGGCAACCAGCGTGAGCCTCTCCAGCCTGACGGGCCTGTCCAACCTGACCCTCACCCTGACCGGGGCGGGCGGGGCCGAGACCCTGACCGGCTCGTCGGCGGCCGACCAGATCAGCGGCCTGGCGGGGAACGACACCCTGACCGGCGGCGGCGGGGCCGACATCCTGGACGGCGGGGGCGAGGATGACACCTTCGTCTATTCCGGAACCTCAGAGGCGGCCTCTGGGGAGGCGGTGGACGGGGGGACCGGGACCGACACGGTGCGCGTGGCGGCGACCACCGACCTGTCCGCCGTGACCTTCTCGACCCTCGAGGCGGTGAGCCTGGCGGACGGGGTGACGGCGACCTTCGGCGGCGGGCAACTCCACAACCAGACCTGGAGCGTAAACGGAACCGCCCTCGACACGACCGAGACCCTGGTGGTGAACGCCGCTTCCGGATCGACCGTGTCCCTCGCCGGCCTGACCGGCCTGGCCAACCTGGCCGTGACCCTGACCGGGGCCGGCGGAACGGAGAACCTGACCGGCAGCACAGCGGCGGACTCCATCAGCGGTCTGGTGGGGAATGACACCCTGAACGGCGACGGCGGGGCGGACACCCTCGGCGGCGGCGCCGGGGCCGACAGCGTGACGGGCGGTCTGGGCGATGACGTCTTCGTCTTCGCCGGGACATCCGAGGTCGCGGCGGGAGACGCCGTGGACGGGACCTCCGGAACGGATACGGTGCTGGTGACCGCCACCACCGACCTGACAGGTGTGACCTTCTCGCACGTCGACGCCGTGAGCCTGGCGGACGGGGTGACGGCGACCTTCACCGGGACGCAGATCAGCGGCCAGACCTGGGCGGTGAGCGGTGCGGCTGGCGGCGGGACCGAGACCCTGGCGGTGACGGCGGCTTCGGCCACCAGCGTCAGCCTTGCGTCCCTGACCGGCCTGACCAACCTCGCCATCACCCTCACGGGCGCGGGCGGGGCGGAGACCCTGACGGGCTCCTCGGCGGCGGACCAGATCAGCGGCCAGGCGGGGAATGACACCCTGACGGGCGGCGCCGGCGCCGACATCCTGTCCGGCGGGGCGGATGATGACACCTTCATCTATGCCGGCACGTCTGAGGTGGCCTCGGGCGAGCAGGTGGACGGGGTCAGCGGGACCGATACGGTCCGCGTGACGGCGACCACCAACCTGACGGGCGTGACCTTCTCGAACATCGACGCCGTGAGCCTGGCGGACGGGGTGACGGCGACCTTCACCGGGACGCAGATCAGCGGCCAGACCTGGGCGGTGAGCGGCGCGGCCGGCGGCGGGACCGAGACCCTGGCGGTGACGGCGGCCTCCGGGGACAGCGTGAACCTTTCCGGTCTGACAGGCCTGACAGACCTGTCCGTCACCCTGACCGGGGCGGGCGGCGCCGAGACCCTGACCGGCTCTTCGGCGGCGGACCGGATCACCGGCGGCGCCGGCGCGGACAGCCTGACCGGCGGCGGCGGGGCGGACGTCTTCGTCTTCGGGACCACCGACTCTGGCCTGTCTCTCGTGACGGCGGACACCATTACCGATTTCACCTCGGCCACGGACACGCTGGGCCTCGGCCTGGCGGGCGACGGGACCGCGGGGACCGGCAACTATGTGGAGTCGGGCTCCGCCGTCGCGGATTTCGCGGCCGCCCTGGCCGCGGCGGATGCGGCCCTGTCGGCGCTGAACGGGACAGCGGGCGGGGCTTCGGCAAGGCTTTACGCCTTCCAGTTCGACGCCGCGAACGGCTACCTGTTCATCGACACGGATTCAGACGGCGACGCCGACCAGGTGATCGTCCTGACCGGGTTGACCAGCGCGGGGATCGCCGGGTCGGACATCATCGCCTGAGAAGATTCGCCCGCCCGGCGGAAAACGTGTGACCTTGCGGAGACGATCCCCATGAGAGTCTTCCCGCCAAGCTTGTGCGTAAAGCCCTGAACGCTAATATCCAAAGTCTGCTATATTTTTCGTGCAGGAAGAGTCGGGCCGTTGTCTCCGGATGCGGCGGTCATGGGGCGGAGCGTGACGGCGTACACCTTCGAGAAGATGACGCCCGCCGAAGTCTTGGCCTTCAAGGACGGGGACACGCTGACCTTTGATACGTTCGGGGCGAGCGCGTCCAAGGTAACGGTCACCTTCACGCCGGCGCCGGAGGGATCGGGCTTCGCGCAGCCGACATCGCGCATCACCCTGACCTTCAACGGCGTTTCCCGGGAGTTCAACGCCTCGGCCCTTGCGGGGTTCGGCGGGTTTACCGGCCAGATCAACTTCCCCGACGGCTCCATGCTGTTTCCCGGAACGACGGGCGCCGACAGCATCCAGGGCTCCGCGTGGGATGACGGCCTGTTTGGCGACAGGGGTGCGGATACCTTCGCCGGCGGCGACGGCTCGGACTTCATCCATGGCAATTCGGGCGCCGACTCCCTTACGGGCGGCGCCGGCAACGATACCATCCACGGGGGTCAGGACAGCGACCAGATCGATGTGGGCGCCGGCGACAACTGGGCGAATGGCAATATCGGTGCGGACACCCTGGTCGGAGGGACGGGCGCTGACACCCTCCTGGGCGGGCAGAACGGCGACGACCTGCGCGCCGGCGACGGGAACAACCGTGCCTCGGGCGACCTTGGGGACGACACGGTCTCGGCGGGAACGGGCGCGGATACCCTTGAGGGCGGCGAGGGCGCCGACAGCCTCATGGCGGGCGACGGCGCCAACAGCGTGGCCGGCGGCTCCGGGGCGGACGTCGTCACCGCAGGCTCCGGGGCGGACACGCTCCTGGGCGGCGACGGTTCTGACGAGATCACCGGCGGCGCGGGTGACAACAGCCTCTGGGGCGACGACGGCAATAGCACCCTGAATGGCGGCAATGACACCCTGAATGACGGTAATGACACCCTGTCGGCGGGGACCGGTTCGGACACGATCTTCGGGCACGGCGGTGATGATCGCATCGTGGGCGGCGGCGGCAATGACAGCCTCATGGGCAATATGGGGGAGGACAGCCTCACCGCAGGCGCCGGGAACGACAACATCCTGGGCGGTCAGGGCAATGACACCCTGGTCGCCGGCGAGGGGGCGAATTACGTCCACGGAAACCTGGGCAATGACAGCGTTCTCGCCGGCGCCGGCGCCGACACCGTGTACGGCGGGCAGGGGGGCGATGAGCTCTCGGTGGGCGATGGCGCCAACCTGGTCTTCGGGGACCTCGGTGACGACACCCTGACCATCGGATCCGGGTCTGACACCGTCCAAGGCGGCGCCGGGAACGACCGGATCATCATGACCGGAGCCGGTTCGGGGGCGGACAGCCTCGACGGCGGCGAGGGCGACGACACGGTGATCGGCGACGGGGCGACCGGAGCTGCGGTGATCCTGGGCGGCTCAGGCGCGGACAGCCTGATCTCGAACGCCGGCGCTTCGACCCTTTCAGGGGGAGACGGCGCCGACACCCTGACAGGGGGCGCGGGCGCGCAGTCCCTCTCAGGCGATGGGGGCGATGACCGGATCACGGGCGGGGGCGCCGCGGACACGATCTCGGGGGGGACTGGCGCCGACAGCGTCACCGGCAATGGCGGCGCGGACAGGCTGGACCTGGGCGCCGGCAATGACACCGCCCT
The DNA here is from genome assembly GCA_020402585.1 of Phenylobacterium sp. Taxonomy (GTDB): domain Bacteria; phylum Pseudomonadota; class Alphaproteobacteria; order Caulobacterales; family Caulobacteraceae; genus Phenylobacterium. Next base: position 3,700 of record JADBZH010000001.1, read on the forward strand.
GACCGGCGCCGGGAACGATCTCGTACAGGGCGGCGACGGCGCCGACAGCGTCCAGGCGGGAGAAGGCGCCAACACCCTCCTCGGCGGCCAGGGGGCGGACACCCTGTTGGCCGGCGCCGGCGCGGACATCGTCACGGACGATGAGGGCGCGGACCGAATTGATGTAGGCGCAGGCGACAACAGCGTCTCGGCGGGCGTGGGCGCGGACACGGTGATCTCCGGCGCCGGCGCGGACACCGTGCTGGGCGGGGAGGGGGCGGACAGCCTGGCGACAGGCGCCGGGGCCGACTCCGTCGACGCCGGCGCCGGCGATGATTCCCTCACGGCCGGCGGCCCCAGCGGCTCAGCGACCTTCCACGGGGGTGAGGGCGACGATCTCCTGGACCTTTCCGCCAACTCGGGCGGATCGATGGCGGGGTATGGCGGCGAGGGTTCTGATGACCTTCGGGGCGGAGCCGGCCTGGACTACCTTTCGGGCGGCTCCGGCGCCGACACCCTGGACAGCGGCGGCGGCTCCGACACCCTGCTCGGCGGGGATGACAACGACCTGCTGAAGGGCGGTGCAGGACCTTCCAGTCTTGCCGGAGAGGACGGCGCGGACACCCTGACGGGCGGAGCGGGGGCCGAGACGCACTCCGGCGGCCAGGGCGACGACCGGATCACCACCGGCGGCGGCGCGGACTGTGTCTCGGGCGACGGCGGCGCCGATAGTGTGTTTGGCGGCGCAGCGGCGGAAACCCTATTGGGAGGCGATGGCGACGACCGGATCGAGGCGGATGCCGGAGCCAATCTTGTGGACGGCGGCGCCGGTGCGGACTCCGTCTCCAGTCTCGGCGAGGCCGACACCGTCCTGGGAGGCGCAGGGAATGACAGCCTGAACGCCGGCCTGGGCGCCAATACGGTCGCCGGGGGCGCAGGCGCCGACATCCTGGTGGGTGAAGGCACGCTGACGGGAGAGGACGACGCCGACACCCTCACCGGCTCGGTCGGAAATGGCAGCCTTTCGGGGGGTGCGGGAGCGGACTCCCTCGCGGCGGGCGGCGGTGCGGACACCCTCAGGGGCGGGGCCGGCGCGGACACCCTGACCGGCGGCGCCGGCGCGGACCTGTTCATCGTAGGCCCCGGCGAGGCCAGCGGCCATGCGCAGGGCGCTGTCGAGGTCATCACGGACTACAGTACGGAGGAGGGCGATCGGCTGGACCTCGGCCGACCGGGGATCAGCGCCTTCACCGCCCAGCCGGCCCCCACCTATGAGACGGCCCAATCCCAGGCTGCAGCCCTCATCGGCGCTGGGCTCCATGATCTCATCTTCACTGTGGTGGGGAGCGCCGACACCTACGCCTTCGCCGACACGGACAACGACAACCAGATCGATGTGGTTCTCCGCCTGCAGGGCTCCAGCGGGTCGCCGATCACCGGGACGGATGGACCCGACACCCTGACGGGCAACGAGGATCCGGACTACCTCCGCGGTTTCGGCGCCGGTGACCTCATCATTGGCGACAATGACCCCTTCACCGGCGGTGCGGACACCCTCGACGGAGGGACCGGAAACGACACCCTGGACGGCGGACCCGCCAATGACCTGCTGGTGGGCGCAGAGGGCGCAGACAGCCTGGTGGGCGGAAACGGGGCCAACAGCCTGGATGGCGGCGTCGATGCTGATACGCTGGCCAGCTCCGGTGGAGCAGACACCCTCTCGGGCGGGGATGGAAACGACGTCCTCAACCCTGGCGATGGCGCCAACCTGGGCTTCGGGGGATTGGGCGCCGACACCTTCTCCGGCGGCGCCGGGGGCGACACCCTGCTGGGAGAGGACGGGGACGACCGGATCGGCGGCGGCGACGGCGCCAACAGCCTGCTGGGCGAAACGGGGGCGGACACCCTGCTGGGCGGGGGCGGCGCCGACACCGCATTGGGCGGCGAGGGCAACGACCGGGTTGAGGCCGGCGACGGCGCCGACAGCGTCCTGGGACAGACGGGGGCGGATACCCTGTTGGGCGGCGCAGGCGCGGACTGCCTTCTGGGCGAGACGGGGGCGGACTCCCTGGCCGGTGAGACCGGCGCGGACAGCCTATGGGGCGGCGACGGCGCCGACACCCTCTCCGGGGGCGCGGGCAATGACCGCCTTGAGGATGTCTCCGCGGACAACTCCCTGAGCGGCGACGCCGGCGCTGACACCCTGATCGGGGGCGCGGAGAACGACACCTTCCTCGGCGGCGACGACGATGACCGCCTGGAGTCCGGAGGGGGGACTGACAGCCTCCTGGGCGGCACTGGCGCGGACTTCGTCCTCAGCGGGGCGGGCGCCGACACCGTCCTGGGAGGAAACGGGAACGACACGGTGCTTGGGGACGCGGCGGGCGACTCCCTCTTGGGCGAGACCGGCGCCGACAGCCTTCGCGGGGAGGATGGCGCCGACACCCTCATCGGCGGGGACGGTAACGACACCCTCAACGGCGGCCTCGGCGCTGACAGCCTGATCGGCGGCGACGGGGATGACGGCTACCTCGTTGAGGGAAGCTCTGAGCTGGATCCCGCGGAGTCGTTCGACGGCGGTGCGGGCACGGACAGCCTCATCCTGGCCATCTCCGCGGACTTCCCCACCGGCCTCACCCTGATCAGCGTCGAGAGCCTGTTCGTGGCGGCGGGCGCGGTCGTGAACATCAACCAGACCCAACTCTCCGGCTTCACGGCCGCTTCCGGGGGAGGGTCGGGCGCGACCCTCCGCATGAATGTCACCTCAGGCGGGACCTTCACCCTTCCGAGCCTGGGCTATTCGGGGCTGACGGTCGCCATCCTGGGCGGTATCGGAAACGAGAACATCACGGGCGGAGCCGGGGACGACTCCATCCTGGGCGACGACGGCGCCGACACTCTGAACGGACTGGCGGGAAACAACACCCTGTCCGGCGAGACCGGGGCGGATTCCCTGGCGGCTGGGACGGGTGCGGACTCCATCCTGGGCGGCGACGGCGCCGACACGGTCAGCGCGGGTGACGGCGACAACCGAATCGAGGTTGGCCTGGGGGCCGACACGGTCCTGGCGGGAACCGGGGCGGACTGCATCCTCGGCGGCGACGGGAACGACACGATCAATGCGGGCTCCGGAGACAACTCCCTTCTCGGTGGGACGGGGGCGGACTCGCTCGTCACAACGGGCGGAGCAGACTCCATCCTGGGTGGCGACGGGAACGACACCGTCAGCGCCGGCGACGGCGCCAACCGGATCGAGGCTGGCCTGGGGGCGGATACGGTCCTGGCGGGAACCGGGGCGGACTGCATCCTCGGCGGCGACGGGAACGACACGATCAATGCGGGCTCCGGAGACA
>JADBZH010000010.1 GCA_020402585.1 Phenylobacterium sp.
CATCGAGGTTCCGGAAATCCTCAAGAGCGTCCGCCAATCTCTCGTGCTCCCAGTCCCACCAGGCGAGACGGAGCAGCCCGTCCTGTACAGGCTTTGGAAACCGCTCGCGGATCGGGTGTGATGGGACCCCAACGACGATGGTGAAGGGTTCCACATCCTTGGACACTACCGCCCCCGCGCCAATTACGGCGCCGGTTCCTACCGAGACGCCCGCCAGCACCGTGGCTCCGTGTCCAATCCAGACGTCGTGACCAATCACGACGTCATGGGCCCTTCTCCAGTCGAAGAAGGCTTCATCATCACTCTCCCCCAACCCATAGGATACGGCGCGATAGCTGAAATGATGCTGCGCCGCCCTCCAGGTTGGATGATTCCCGGGATTGATGCGCACGTCGCGTGCGATGGAACAGAACTTACCGATGGTCGAATAGGCCGCGCTCGAGTCCGTCACGATATAGCTGTAGGCGGCCATGGACGTTTCTGAAAGGCTGGTGCGTCCGCCCACCCGTGTCCAGGGGCCCAGTAGGCAGTCATGCACGCTGGCCTCGGGATCAATGTAGGGGCGACCTCCGGCGGGCTGGGACAAGGGGTCGCTCGCACCCCCGAACCTACTGACGTAGATCTCGCCCGGCGCGCGCTCATGGGCTTCCAGTCGCGTTGAGGTCATGCGGCGGCTCCGACTTCGGCAAGGTGGACCGCGGGATTGCGGTTCGCCCCGGCGGAGTAGATCCGGTCGACAATCTCCGCCGAGAGCTCCGAAGGGGAGCCATCAAATATGATCCTGCCCTTGGACATGGCGACGATGCGGGTGCAGTAGCGGCGGGCGAGGTCAAGGCTGTGAAGGCTGACGAGCACCGGAATGCCCCGGGCGCCGGCAGCGGCCTGTAGCGCCTTCATGACCACTTCGGCATTGCCGGGATCCAGGGAGGCGACGGGTTCGTCGGCCAGGATCATGTCCGGCTTCTGCATCATCGCCCGAGCGATCGCCACTCTCTGCTGCTGGCCGCCTGAAAGGGTGCCGGCCCGCTGGAAGGCGGTCTGGCCCATGTCGAGGGCGTCCAGCTCGCGAATGGCGTCGGCGCGGTCCGATGCGGGGAAGAACTTCATCAGCGTCATCGCCAGGGGACGTTCCGCCACCACCCCGATCAGGACGTTGGTGATGACATCAAGCCTGGGAGAGAGGTTGAACTGCTGGAAGATCATGGCGCACCGGCGCCGCCACTTCCGGAGGTCACGACGCTTCAGCCGGCTGACCCCCTCTCCATCCCAGAGCACTTCGCCGGAGGTGGGTTCGGCGAGGCGATTGATCAGTCGAAGCAGTGTCGATTTCCCGGAACCCGAGCGCCCGATGACTCCGACCATCTCACCCCTGGCCACGGTCAGGCTGACGCCATCGACGGCGATCGTCTCTCCGAAGCTTTTGGAGATGTTCCTGAGTTCGAGCACCCTGCCGCCTCCAAGCGCCGATGTCTCTGGCGAACCTAGGTTTAGGTGATGACTGGCCCGTGACGTTCGCAGCGCTTCGCAACGGACGAGTGCTCGATTTGTCAGGAGCCTCGTCAGGCGAGTGCGGATCTAAGGCGTCGGGACAGACTGTCCAGGAGAGCCACCGCCACCATGTAGAGGAGGACGATGAAGGCGACTTCATCGAAGGCGAAGATCCGGATCCGCTCTTCCAGCTCAAACCCTATCCCGCCAGCGCCAACGATGCCCAGGACCGCTGCATTCCGGAAGTTGCTTTCGAGGTAGTACAGGCTTTGGCTTGCGAGAATTGGGGCGACCTGGGGCGCCAACGCAAAGCGGATCTCGTGCAGCCGGGAGCCCCCCGCCGCCCGTGTCCCTTCAACCGGCCCCCGGTCACAGTTCTCGATGGCTTCTGCGAAGAGCTTCGAAAGGCTAGGAATATCCGCGACAGCGAGGGCTATGACCCCTCCAAACGGCCCAAGCCCGAAGGCGGCGACGAAGATCAGGGCCCAGACCAGGACGGGCACGCCGCGGAAGAAATCCAGCATCCGACGGAACAGGAAGTGGAATGCGGGCTGACCCACCACTGTCCTGGCGCCGAGGAATCCGAGGGGCGCTGCGACCAGGACGGCGAGGGTCGTGCCCGCCAGCGCCATCGCCAGCGTTTCCAGGAGGGACTTCAAGATCCGAGGCAGGTCGCCGCCGTCGCTGGGCGGAAACATGGCGAGCAGGAAAACACCGAGTTTTGTGAATCCGCCAGCGAGGGCGACCGGGGAGATACCCAGGTCGACCATCATCGCAATGAGGGCTGCAATGCCACCCAACGTCAGCAAGCCCCTGAGGGCGAGGCCGGGAAGGGGAGAGGGGAGAGGAGTCGCGTCCTGGTTCATCATGACTTCTCCGCGCGGAGGAGGAGATTGTGTCGGATCGCCTCCGAGGTCATGTCGATGACGAAGATCACCAGCACCATCAAAAGGAGGATCGCGAGATAGGTGCTGAACTCTGTGTAGGTGATGGCCCTCTGAAGCTCGAGGCCTATGCCCCCGGCGCCGACGATCCCCAGCGCTCCCGCAGCCGCCACGTTGATCTCCAGCCTCAGCAGGATGTACGAGGCGTAGTTCGGCAGAACCTGAGGCAGGACGCCAAACCGGATCTTGGAGACGGGACCTGCGCCTGCAGCGTCAAGCATCTCCAGCTGCCTGGGATCGACCTCTTCGTTGATCTCAGCGAACAGTTTTCCCAGTCCACCCAGTGTGGCGATTGTCAGGGTGATGACCCCCGCCGTTGCCCCGGCGCCAAATGCCGCCACCAGGATCAGGGCCATGATGAGGTCAGGAACGGTGCGGATGGCTTCGAGAAGCCGACGGACCAGGAACCTCACCGGCGCCCAGGGCATCAGATTCCGGGCGCACAGAAACGACGCGAAGACCGCCGCGACCGCCCCGAAGACCGTGGCGACCACTGCGATCTCGATGGTTTCCCAAAGTGCAGCTAGCCAACCGGGAAGATCATAGAACCATGAGGCGAGGGACCCATCGACTTCCCGGCCTTCGAGGAGGGCCTCTGTCCTGAGGTGGGGCGCCATCCTGGCGAGGAACTCAAGGATGCGACCTATGGGGTTCGCGCCGATCTCAGGATCGAAGAACTGGCTTTGGTGGAAGGAGAGCCCCAGGATGACGCTCGTGATCCCAACGCCAAGGAGGGCGTGGATCCACTGGCGGTGAAGCAGACGTCGACGCTCAGCCTCAAAGGCCGACACCACGGCGTCGGGGGCGTCCGTCAACGGACGTTCCGGGCCGGCGAGAGGGCTTCGGCCTCAGCGGCGTCAAAGAAGGCCGCCCTGGGTTCGAAGCCCGACGCGACCCGGAAGGCTTCGGGAGATTCGAGATGCATGGCCAGGTAGATGCCGATCAGCCGGTAGCGCAGTTGAGGCGGCAGGCTGGTCGAAATGGCCCAGGCCTGTTCTGCCCGGGGGCGGCCTTTCCAGATGATCTTGAGGTCCCCGCACGGCCGGTCATCCGGCTTGATCCCCCGGCAGATACGCTGCCAAGCGTCACCGTTCAGCACGAGGAGGTCCGACTTGCCCGCCCTTAGCTGAGCGGCGGCGGCGTCCGCGTTTCCGGCCGTCCCTTCCTCCCGGAAGAAGCCGCTCCCGACTCCCTGATCGGCGAACGCCTTTCTTGGGGTCGTGAGGTCGTAGGGCGCGCGAGAGGCGAAGACCGCGCTTCCACCCTTGAAGTCGCCCAACCCGGTCCTGCGGTCTGTCGCCAGCGCAGCTACGACCACAGGTAGCCGCCCAGGATCGTCCTTCAGGTGGAGGGTAAGGATCGCCCGGACCCTTCCGGAATGCCCGGCGTAGGACTCCGGTGTCAGCAAGGCCATATCCACCTGGCCGCCCGCCAGGGCCTTGGCGGCGTCCGCCCGCGAGGCGAATGGGCATTGCACCACCGTCTGACCCAGGCGGCGGGACAGGAGATCCGCAAGGGCCTTCTCGCGATCCGGGAATTCCCGGCAGGGCGACTGTGGGCCGACGCTGGCGATCCGGAAGGGCGCCGCCTGGACAGCAAGTGGTGAAAGTCCCAGGACCAGAAGGGCAAGCATCAGTCGAAGGATCATCGCGCGCCTGCCTCTGCGCCGCCCTTCCGGCGGAGCGCAATGTCCGCATTGCGGAGACGTATGACCTCCGCGTAGTGACGGCGGTCTATCGCTGTAAAGTTGGAACCCTCCGGCTGGCCGATTTCCGACCAGATCTCCGGCTCGTCATAGGGAAGCGACGCCATGGCGCCGCGGACCAGGTCGATGTCGGCCTGGGAGCGGTCGGTCCGCACCACGATTGAGGTGTCCGGGATCGGGCCGATGACCCAGAGAGTCCGGAACGCCTTGAGGTCGACAAGGCCGCGCTTGGCCATGGTGTAGACGGCGCCTGTACTGAAGCCATGGACCGGATCGCCGCCCGAAACCTGCACGAATGTGGCGTCGAACTGCCCATTGGCGAGAGCCATGATCGCTTGGGTGTGTCCCCCGGCGAAGGCGGTGTTTGAGAAGTAGGTATCAGGGTCAATCCCGGCATCGCGCATTTGGGCGCGGGGATAGAGGTACCCCGATGTCGAGTTGAAATCGACATAGCCGAGCCGTTTGCCCTTCAGGTCCGCGAGGGAGCGGAAGGGGCTGTCGTCTCTCACCATCAGCGCGGAGTAATAGCCCGTACCCCCGTCGGCTCGTCGGACCGTCAGGATAGGCGCGATCTTCTGCCCGACCTGGGCGTCGGCGTTCGCATAGCTGGCCCCCGCCAGAGTGGCGATGTCGACCTGTCCCGAGGCCAGGGCCTGAATCACCCCGTTGTAGTCGGATGCTTCGTACAGCTTCACGGGGCGTCCGGTGGCCTTGCCAAGAAACTGTTGGTAAGCCTCCCGGCGTTTCACCAGCGCGGGATCGTCATTGGAGCCCTGCATGGAGATGCGTAGCGGCGGAGCGCTCGCTCCGCTTTCAGGCTTCGGGTTGCACCCTCCGACCGGAAGAAGAAGGGCGGCGGCCAGGAGGAGCGACGCAATCTTCGTCATCATGAGGTCCATCCGAGCCCGGAGAATGGCTGCTATGCCGCGCGCGAGTCTGCCCGGACCGCGTGTCGCGTCCATGACAGCCATCCCCCGTACGACCCGACCCATCCCGGAGTTGTCCGGGTCGATCGAGGCTTTGCCCGCACGCCTTTCTAGTAGCGAACCCTGGCTTCGAACCCGAAGGTGCGGGGTTCATTGAATGCGCCCGTGACGCCGTTGGTGGCCGAGATGTTCCGAGCATAGAGATACTCTGCATCAAGGAGGTTCCTCGACCAGATGGACACGGTCACGTTGACTGAGGAGGACAGCTCAATGTCGGCGAGGGAAATCCGTCCATTGAAAACCATGCCGTCCTGGCTCTTGATCGCCGCGAGGACGGGACTGGGATCCCGGTCTGTCGCGTAGGAACCGGAGTCCCAGGTGCCGTCAAGGTGAACCCGGAGCGTGAAGTCCTGGAAGGGCCTTGCATAATCCACGGATCCCGTGAACGCGTGCTCAGGCGTGAACTGCTGGTAGATCCGGGTCGGTACGGTGGCCAGCACCATGCCAACCCCTGTTACGAATGTCGGGAAGGGGTTGAGGGTCGCCGGAATGCTGACATCGGAGTAGGCGTAGCTGGCCGAGAGGGTCAGTCCCTCCAGCGGGACGGCGAAGACATCCGCCTCGAACCCGCGGACTTCACCGTCTCCCGGCGCATTGATTGTATCGGTCGTTGTCCGCGTGGTCGATGAACCCGTGATGAGATTGCCGTTGGCGTCGTAGGAATAATAGGGCGCCGTGAAGTCGACCTGGAAGTCCTTATAGGTTCCCCAGTAGGCGGCAATATTGATGCGCAGGCGGCGATCGAGAAACTCAGACTTCAGTCCGACCTCGTACATCTCGATCTCTTCAGGATCGAAGGCTTGGTAGGACAAAGAACGAGAGTTGGCGCCGCCTGATTTGTAACCCGTGCTCCACTTGCCATATATCATTACATCCGGTGAGGCGTCGAAAGAGATGTTGATCATCGGATCGATGCGCGACCAGCTCTCCTCGAAGCCGAGTACGCGCGACTTGCCGAAGGCGTCGACCGGAAGAGCATTGTTCACAACTGTGAGCACGCCTTCCTTGGCGTCCTGGGTCCACCTGAGGCCTGCCGTGACGTGCAGCCTGTCGTCGAGCCAGGCGGGGGTGTAGGTGGCCTGCCCATAGACCCCGTAGCTGTCTGTCGTCGCCCGGCTGGCGCGATCCACTCCCGCCGTAGGAAAGAGAATTGGCAGGTCGATGGCGATGGGTTTGATGTTGGGTCCTGCAGGGGTCAAGGAAACGGCCGTGCCGTCGACGTTGAACTGCATGGAATTGTAGGTCTGCGCCATGTCGCCGACCTCCTCGTGATAGGCGAGGGCGCCGACCACGTACTGCAGCCTGTCGGTCTCGCCGATAGCCTGGATTTCCTGGCTATACTGTTCCTGATCGAATAGAGCCAGGCTATAACGGGCGAATGGCCCGTTCGGGGTGAATACACTGCCCGATATGCTGTTTGAAAACTGGTCCTGATAAAGCTCTCTGTAAGATGAAATGGATTTGAGGGTCAGCTCAGGAAGCATGTCCCAGGTCAGGGTCAGGGCGTGTCCCGACTGGGTTCCTATGCTGGGCTGAAGCGGAATGCCGACCGGAGACGTCTTGACCCGGCTCGGGAGAGTCGGGGTGATCGGGGCCAGCCGGTTGCTGCCTTTTGAAACATTGTAGGAGAACAGGTTGGACGATGCATCGCGGCTGGCGTCATAGGCATAAAGGGCCGTGAACGCGTCCGAGGGGCGCCACTCGACTTGGCCCCGAAGGCCACGACGCTCGTTCTCGCCGAAGGCAGAGGCTCCCGCCAGGGGGTTGTCCACAATCCCGTCGCGGCCGGCGAGTGCGCCGTCCAGCTTGAGCCGGATATCATTGTACTCCGGAAAGTCGAGGTGGACCTCGGTTCGATAGCTGCCGAAGTTACCAAGACCCGCGATCACTTCCAGGCGCCCGACGCCAGACGGCTTGCGGGTGATGATGTTCAGCGCGCCACCCTCAGTGTTGCGACCAAACAGGGTGCCCTGGGGTCCCTTCAGGACCTCGAAGCCCTGAACATCCATGAGGCCCGCGTTCAGGCCCTGGGGGCGGCCGAGGTAAACGCCGTCAACATAGACACCCACCCCTGGGTCTCGCGCCGGCTGATTGGTATCGATCATGACCCCAACCCCGCGGATGTTCAGGATCAGGCTGAAGGGTCGCGAAGCGAAGGGCGTCACCCGCAGGCCAGGTACGCCCCCGGTGACAAGATCTGCGAGGGATTGAATCCTGCGGGTCTCCAACTGCTCGCCGCTCATCGCGGTGATGGCGATCGGCGTCTTCTGGAGATTGGTCTCCCGCTTCTCTGCCGTCACGACCACTTCCGAGAGCGCCGTCGCGCTCTCGTCGGAGGTCTCAGCCGCCTGCGAAGGCGTCCAGATGGCCATGGCTGCAAAGGCAACGCTGCAAAGACTGAACTGACGAAGCGAAGGTAGCGAATGCATGGTTCAACCCCCAATAAGGACGGGTCAAACTACGAACGCTCGGAGTCGGTTCGGATTCCTTTCGGAGAACCCTTGGTGATCTGACTGAAACTTGTCTAGGCGGACCGGGGTCGGCATGGCTGTAGGCCTGAGCGGTCCACTGGGCTCAGATCAGCCCCCGGCTCGAGAGGAAGGGCGCAAGATCCGCAACACTGTCGACCACGAAATGCGCGCCCTCCGCCAGTAACTCGCTCCGGGCCTGGCTCAACCTGAGCGCTCGCACATCCGCTGGCAGGGCCTGAAGGGCATCGGCATCCAGACCCATGGCGTTCCCGGTGGCCGCGACTCCGATTGTTAGGCATCCCGCATTCAGGCCCTCATGGATTCCGACGGGCGCGTCGTCCACCTTGACGACGGCGGCGGTTGGCCAGCAGTCGAGGCGTTCCAGGGCTCGCCAGATCATGTAGGGCGCTGGTCGACCCGACGACGCCTCTCCAGCACAAACGATCGCGTCGGGCGCATAGCCCTGTTCGGCAGCCCTCGACTGGATGGGGTCCATCATCGCGCGTGTGTATCCGGTCGTTGACCCAATGCGGACGCCTTCCCGCCGGAGCGCTTCGACGCAGGCCGCCGCGCCGGGGATCAGGGTCGCCCTGTCCGACCCGGCCTCCGCCATCAATGGCGAGAGGGCCTGGAAGATCCTGTCGATGTCGGTGTCTCCCGGCGCCTTGCCGTGTCGTCGCGACCAGGTCTCAAGTCCAGGTTCCGACCGGAGAATCGCCGCGACATGATCCCGCTTGGAGAGGCCCATGCCGGCTCTGATCTCAGCGTCGGAGAGCGTGAGGCCCTCGTCCGCAAAGGCCCTCCGCATGGCGATGACAGGGGCTATGGAGCCATAGTCCACCATGGTTCCAGCCCAGTCGAATATGACGGCGGATATCCTCATGGAACCTGCGATCCCTTTATTGGCCCGAACATTTCTTCCATTGTTTCCTCGGCGATCGCGAAGGCCGTGGATGCACCGGTGCCGCTTGTAACCACGACGTGCCTGACCCGGGGCGACGGAGCCTCACGGAACATGTCCTCGGGACCGCTCGCATAAGTCCCCGTCCAGCGCTCCCGAACAGGCGGGCACACGCCAAGGACTTCCTTCAATTCATCCTGGATCAGGCCCTCGACCTCACTCGCCGCAAACGGGTCCGGCGCATCTGCGTAGTGGTGGCTGTCCCCGACGATCAAAGTTCCGTCCGCCCCCTGGGCGGCGATGAGGTGGACGCCATGCTGCAGGTGGGAAGCCTGTTCCAACTCAAGGCGGGCCTTCAGGTGTTCAGATTCCGGAAGATCGGCGTAGCCCCGGTACCGCACCAGGCTCAGGTCGGTCATGATCGGCGATGAGATAAGATAGCCCGGGCTCTCGAGGCGCATCATCTGCAGGATGCAGCGCGTGACGCCCCTCTTCGCATAAGTTCCTGGAAAGAGGGTCGCCAGGTCATCTCCGGGGCATGCGATGACAGCGCGGCTCCTCAGGGTTCCACCGGACGTTTCCAGTCCGAAATCCCCTACGGCATAGGCGGCGCATCCGAAGCGGAACTCTACGCCAAGGCTCGCCAGCCAATCCACCAGGCTCGGGATCGCTGTGCGGCTCTCGACCCGCAGTTCATGGGGGCTCCGAAGTGCGGCGCTGAGGGTTGCAGGCCTCGCCCCGCTAAGGTGTGCCCTGGCGGTCGATGCAGACAGAAGTTCGCAACCCGCGCCCATCTCCGTCTTCATAAAGGCTTCGAGGACGGCGGCGGCCTCCGGACGTCGGGCCAGGACCAGGAGTCCCTTCTGCACGATGGGTATCCCCGCCTTCGGGGCGATTTCGGCCCAGATCTCGGCCGATCGGCGGGCGCGTCGCCAGGTTTCGCCCCGTCTCTGGCCAGTGATGGTGATGAACCCGAAGTTGCGGATCGACGCCCCTGTCGGTCGTGCATCACGATCGATCACCAGGGTCTTCAGGCCGCGTCGGACCGCGGCCAGGGCATGCGCCAGGCCGACAATACCGGATCCAACGATCACGACATCGGGGGTCACTGCGTGAGGCTCCAGGACTTGGGGGAGTGAGGCATGCCGACGGTGGCCTGCATGGAAAGGAGATGAGCCAACGCCAGGGTCCGAGGAATTGCAAGACCGCGCTGAGGAGAGGCGCCGCGCCGACGGTCAGGCCGCCTGAAAAGAAAGGACCGGCGAAGCCTGGAGCTCCGCCGGTCCATTAGGGGAGGCCGCTTGGCCTACATCTTCACCGAGAGCTCGATGCCGAAGGTCCGGGGCTCATTGAAGAAGCCGGCGGTGCCAAAGCGGGGGTCCAGGAACTTCACGAAGACATGCTGGTCGTCGAACAGGTTCCGCGACCAGATCGAGACCGTGGCGTTGCCGCCGCCCACGTCGATGTCGGCGAGGGAGATGCGGGCGTTGACGATGAAGGAGGAGTCGCCCTTGGGCTGCTTGATTGTCACGGCGCGGGTGACGGGATCATACGCCACGTCGGTGTAGTTGGCGTAGTAGCCGTCGCTGTAGTTGGCGTCTATGTGCGCCACAAGGCTCATTTCGCCGAATGGACGCTCATAATCGAGGGCGACGCTGCCCGAGGTCTCAGGCGTGTAGACCTGATAGATTGGGACCGGAACCGTGATGAACTGGCCGTTCGCTTGGCGGAAGGGGTTCACAGTCGCCGGGATATCAACCTTGTTGTAGGCGTACCCGGCCGACAGGGTCAGCTCTTCAGTAACCGCGAAGGTGAAGTCGACCTCGACGCCCTGGAGCTTGCCAGTGCCCGGAGCATTGATCGTCTCGCTGGTGGTCCGCTGCGTCTGGAGGAGGGCGCCTGTCACCGGGTCGGTCTGGACGTACTGGGCGAAGAAATCGAGCTGGATGTCCTCGTACTTTCCATCATACGCCGCGATATTCAGGCGGCCCCGGCGATCCAGGAACTCAACCTTGGCGCCGACCTCGGTCATGGCCACGGTCTCAGGGTCGAAGGGCTGGTACCTGAGGGAACGCGAGTTGGCGCCTCCCGATTTGTAGCCCGTCGAATAGCGCGCGTAGACCATCAGGTCGTCTGAGACGTCATAGGCGAAGTTCACGATCGGGTCGAAGCGATCCCAGGAAGACGACATCGGGGGGGGCGAAAGAAGGCCGCCGATGACCTGGCCCTGCGAACCCGCCGGGAAGTTGACGCCATTAACCGTCAGCATCCTGCCGTTCTTCTCGTCCTTGGTCCAGCGGCCGCCGATGGTCACATGCAGGGCGTCGTCGAAAATCGGCGGGGTGTAGGTCGCCTGGCCGAAGACGCCCATACTCTTGGTCGTCACCTCGCTTGCCCGGTCGATGCGCTGGGCGAGGTAGTCGATGGCCCGCGACACGCCAGCGACCCCGGTGGCGTCGGTGAAGGTGTCAGTCGCGAAGGCCCGCGCATTGTCGGTGACGTGCTCGCGATAGTAGAGCGCGCCGGCCACCCACTTCAGGCGCTCGGTCTCGCCGATGAGCTGGAACTCCTGGCTCAGCTGGTCCTGCGTGAAGAGGGCGAGGCTGAAGCGGCCGTAATCCCGGTTCAAGAAAGTGGTCGCGGGCGGGATCAGGAAGGCGCCGGCTGACTGCGAGGCCGAGCCGTTGTCCCATTGGTCCTGCTTGAGGTCGCGATAGGAGGAAATCGACTTGAACCTCAGGCCCTCCGAGATTTCCCAGTCGGCGGTCAGGCGGTGGCCGGAGGTGATGCCGATGCTCTCGAGCTGGGCCACGCCCAGGGTCGCGGTATCAATGCGCTTGGTGCTGAAGGTGTTTCCGGCCGACGGCGCGAAGGACCCGGGATAACGCTCGAGGAACTGCTGATAGAGGGTGGTGGTGGCGTCGTAGGCGTTATCGTAGGCGTAGTCGAAGGTCAGGTGGGAGGTCGGCTCCCACAGGGTGCGGATGCGCATTGCCCGCTTCGCGACGCCGCCGAAGTCCTCAGCCTGGGGCCGGGGATTGCTGACCCAGCCGTCGCGTGAGGTCAGGATGCCGTCCACCTTGATCGAGACGCCGGAGAACTTGGGCAGGTCGACATGCAGCTCGCCGGTGTAGCTGCCGTAGTTGCCAACTCCGCCCTTGGCCATCAGTCCAAACTCGCCCTTTGGCTTCCTGGTGATGATCGAGACCGCGCCGCCTTCGGTGTTGCGCCCGAACAGGGTGCCCTGCGGACCCTTCAGGACTTCGATGCTCTCGACATCATACATCGCGACGCCCAGGCCCTGCGGGCGGCCCATATAGACGCCGTCGACATAAACGCCGACGCCCTGGTCGCGGGCGGGCTGGTTGGAGTCCGACAGCACGCCGATGCCGCGTATGTTCATGATGAGGGCGCCGGGCCGGGAGAAGAAGGGCGCCACCTTCAGCGACGGGATCGCGCCATCGCCGAGGTCCACCAATGAGTAGACATGACGGTCCTCGACCGCCGCGGCGGACATCACTGAAATGGCGATGGGAGTATCCTGGAGGTTCTCTGACCGCTTCTGGGCGGTCACGATGACCTCCTCAAGGCTGACGTTTTGATCATCGGCCTCGGCGGCGGACGCGGGATTGGCTCCGGCGATCATGATGGCCAACAGGCTGGTTGCCGCGAGATACTTTGTCATACGCATTTGAATGCCCCCCAAGGATGGAAGGCCCTCAATGATCCTGACCGGCGACGGATGGGTGACGTTTCGTTGTTGGTCCGATGTCGGTTTGGTGAGGATTCCATAATGACCCGACCTCGGGCCGGTGACCGACGGTTTGCTACCGCCACCGCTATCGGGTGATTGGCAGCGGAGGCACATGGGTGACGACCACGGTCCGACCCGAGGCGATTGACCAGATCTCGCGGTCAGCTGTTCGGTCCCAGGCCCAGCCCTGGCCCTCGAAACCGACATTGACGGTCGCGACGTGCCGCAGAACCGATCCTGCCTCCGGTAGGGCGAGGACATAGAGTTCCGGGGCGTCATGGCCTGAGATGTAGAGAAGGCCGTCGTCACCCCAGCCGCCACCGGAGCTGGAGGTCGGGGCGAGCCGCTCGAGCACCGAGGGTGGAAAGACCCAGCTCTCTGTGCGCCGCCATTGGTCATCAAACCGAACGAGGGTGGTGGCGGTATGATCGCGCCCGGGCTGGCCACCGCGCTCGTTGTAGTTGGCGAAGAGCGCCCACCACGCCCCGTCCTTCCGGTCGATCCAGGTCAGGGAGC
The DNA here is from genome assembly GCA_020402585.1 of Phenylobacterium sp. Taxonomy (GTDB): domain Bacteria; phylum Pseudomonadota; class Alphaproteobacteria; order Caulobacterales; family Caulobacteraceae; genus Phenylobacterium. The sequence continues at coordinate 12,766 of JADBZH010000010.1, forward strand.
CGCTCTGTTCGCCGAGGCTGACGGAGTCCACATGGGCCAAGGTCAGCGGATCGAACACCTCAATTGAGGACACCATGGGCAAGTGGGGGAAGTTGGAATGGGCGCACATCAGCCGGGCGTCGTGCACGAGGCAGGCGTTGAGATGGACGAACAGGGTCGGGTCACCCGCCCATTCCGCAAGCTTGGCGCCGTCCGCCTTGGCGTAGCGGCCCAGCCGTGTGTTGACCACGGCGAAGAAGTCTTTGCCCGCGGCCGCTGCGCCCTGGCCAGCCTCGCGGATGCCCGGATAGCGGCGCAGTTCAACCGAGGCGAAGGTCGGCGGAGCAGGCGGTTGGAGCAGGGGCCGCTCCACCCGGCGCGGATAGCTGGCCAGGGGCGGGATGGGCCGAGACTCGGCCGGCTGGGCGACCTTCGGTCGATCCTGACCTTGCGCGTCGGCGGCGCAACCCAAGGCGAAGGCGGCAAACAGAATGGCGGCGAGCAGCGTTCTGGGCATTCAGTGTCTCCAATCCGCCCCCGTTGGGGTTGGGCATGGCGGAGCCGTGAAACAAGTTCGAGGGCCAGGCCAGCCTGCGGCCAGGTGCAGGATAGAATGTAGACGTGACGATGCCTTGTCAGACCCTGAGCCATTTCGAGCCGGACCGGCCGGCAAGTTGTTCAGACTCGACAAGGGAGCGGCTTCCGAACGCTTCGGCCCGCGGTCCATTGGGCGACGCGCGCCGTCTCAGGGCTGAACCCCGTCGGAAAGAGGTCGGGCTCGGACGCCAAGATGATTGGCCGAGGGGCGTTCACGTCCGGGCACGCCGGTATGGATCGGGCGGTTCAGTACAAGATGTCCTTCCGCCGACCTGACCACCATGGTGGTGGATCCGCCCCCATCGAGATTGATCGCGTCCCTGGCACCCAACGAGATGAGAATATCGGTCAGTTCGTCGAGATTGGCGCCTTCGCTGAAGCCCGGCTGACGTCCATCGACGGTCACAAGCCAGGCCAGCCGCCGTCGGGCGTCGAGACCCAAGGCGGTCCGCGGGTGGCGGGCTGCGCCATAGGTGGCGTCAAAGGTCGTGTAGGAAAGGCGCCGACCGTCCTTGAGCAGACGCGGGCCGGCCGCCATGGCCTCGCGCACCCCCGGGCCACAGTCCTGACCGTCCATGATCACCACCTTGGCCTCGCGCCAGACGCAGACGATGGCGTTGACGCGCCGGTCGAGGTCCGGCTCGATCGGTGACACAACCCGCCCGTTGTGGATCGCCGCTCCCGACACATCCGTCCCCTGGCCAGGTTGCGGGATATAGTCATCGCCCCCGGGCGATCCGCCTGCAAATGGCAGGAAATAGCCGCCGTTGACTGCCGCCTGCCAGTCGTTGGCCAGGAGCGCCTCGGACGTCTTCAGCGCCCGGTACTCGTGACCCTCGCGGGGATCTCCCGGCGTGACGACCAGCGCGACCCCTGGAGCCGACAGATCTATCCGCAGCACCTGGATCGCCATCGGGACCGGACCTGTGGCTGGCAGGGTCTGATGCGACACGCCCTTGAACAGCGCGACCGAGGGCGCCGAGGCAGGTGAGCGTTCAGGGACGGTGCTACAAGCTGCGACTGCGATCGCCACAATCAAGAGGCATGTACTTGTGAATATGGAAGCCCTGGAGATCATACAACGCTCAGTATTATTTCAGTTCATGGATAAGGATCAGATTTTGGAGATCGTGATCACAATCTCCCGATTATCTGATATCGACACATAAGGATCATTCAATCAACAGTTCCATGTAGTCGCAAAAATTTCTATTTTCGTTTATCAAAACTTCATGCAGCCAACGCGCCGCTGTCATCGTTCTTTGCCATGGGAAGGGCTTGTTTAGCTCGAGCTTTGGGGCAGGTCCCTGAACAGGGGCGAGCCAGCTGGGGAATGGCCTTCATGACGTCGTCGCTGCGGACCCTGCTCATGACAATGAGCAGCCTTGTCGTTTTGTCGTCCCTCGCGGGTCAGGCCTTCGCCCAGTCGGTCGGCGCAGACCAAGAGGCCCCGGATGTCGATGAGCTTGTCGTCGTCGGTTATCGCGCTCAGAATGCACAGGCGATCCTGGCGCGCCGAGAGGACGACCGGATCGCTGACTATCTCGCGGCCGACGACATCGGCAGCCAGCCCGACTACAACATCTCTGATGCGATCAGGCGCCTGCCCGGCGTTCAGACCGTGTTCGACGAGGACGAAGGCAAGTTCGTCTCGATCCGTGGCCTGAACCCCAGCTACACCCTGGGAGCCTTCGACGGCGCGACGCTCGCCACCTCCGAACGCCAGAACCGACAGCTCAACATGGAAGCGATCCCCTCCGGTGCGATCCGCCAGGCGGTCGTGACCAAGTCGCGGACGCCCGACGTCGATGGCAATGCGATCGGCGGAACGCTGAACCTCGTCACGCGCTCGCCGTTCGACTCGCCCGGGTTCTATCTCGCTGGTACGGCTTCGGGCGGCCTCTCCTCCGATACTGACGTCCCCGGCAAGGGTTATGGCCGAGATTACGACGATGCGCCGAACTGGCGCTTCGATGCGACGATGTCGCAACGCTTCGGGAATAGCGGCGAGTTCGGCCTTCTGGTCGGGCTGAACTATCTTCAGCGCAACCGCGACCAGCAGAGGCTCCTGCCTCAGCAGGTCCAGCCCTCCATTTCCGCGACCCCGACGCCTGTGGGGACGCCGGCGGCTGCCGGATCCCAGACGGATCTTCTGTGGTCGACCTTTCCGAATACGATCGAACGGCTCGGCGGCATCCTGAAGCTGGAATGGGAACCTCTGGCGGGGATGCGTACGGGCGTTTCGTTCGTCCACTACGTGCAGACCGACACCGAGTTGCGCCACTCGCAGCGCCTGCGCAATGGGACGGGCGGGAACGCCAGCTTCGTCCGCTTCAACGATTTTCCGCTCGAGAAGCCGACGACGGTGGCGCAGGTCTTCCTCGATTGGGCACTCGACGAGGATCAGACTTTTGCATTCCAGGCTTCGTACTCCGAGGCGCAGTTCCTGGAACCATCCAACCAGTTGCAGTTCAACCTGACGGGCCCGGCGGCGACATTCGACGTGGCCCTGCAGGGGAAGGCGCCGGTCGCGACCAACCTGGACGCCCGGCTATCCAATCCGGCCAGCTACACGCTGCAGAATAACGCCTTCACCCCCTATGAAGACGACAGCGACGAATACGTCCGCGAAGTCGCCTTCGACTATGCCCGTAACACCGATCGCGGCGACATGGGCCTGGGGTTTGGTCTCGGCGTGAAGGCCCGCGAGATCGTCCGCGACAATGACTCCACGACTTGGACCTGGACCTTCACCGGCGCGCCCCTGTCGCTCAGCCAGTTCGCGATCCCGACGACCTACCGGCCGCCGTTCGCAAACTTCAATCAGATCTTTGTCGACTTCAACGCCTTCAACACCTTCTTCAACGCCAATCGCGCGAGCTTCACGGGTGGTCGGAACGAGAACCGGCAGGCTGACTGGCTGTTCGATGAAGATGTCACCGCCCTGTACGGCCTGGTGCGTCACGCGGGCTCCCGCCATACGGTCATCCTCGGCGGCCGCTACGAGGACACCGCGACCTCGGTGGAACGCAACCGGACCCAGGGCGCGACCCAGTCGCGGGTGACCCGCAAGGGCCAGTACGACCACTTCCTGCCGTCGCTGACAGTCTTGTACGACTTCACGGACTCGCTTCGGCTGCGGGCTGGCGCGTCGAGGGCGGTGGGACGTCCCAACCCCAGCCAGCTCGCTTCGGGTGAAACCGTCAACCAGACCACGGGAGCCATCAACCGCGGCAACCCGGACCTGATCGCCCGCGAGGGCGACAGTTATGAAGCCTCGCTCGAGTACTACATGCCCGGCAACACCGGCGTGTTCTCGGTCGGTGTCTTCCGCAAGGAGATCAAGAACGAGATCGTCACCCGCCTGACCGTCGCTGGCGGTCCCAACGGCGAGGACATAACCCAGCCGATCAACGCCACCAAGGCCGAGGTCCAGGGCCTCGAGCTCAACGCCGTCATCAACAATCTCCCACTGCCGGGCGTCCTGTCGAACTTCGGCGTGTCCGCCAACGCGTCCTTCATCGACGGTAGCTTTGATACCGGAGGCGTGCGCGGGACCGTCGACGTGTTGCAAGGCCAGGCCGATGTGCTGGGCAATCTCGCCGTCTTCTACGAGCAGGGTCAGTTCCGCGCCCGCGCCGCCTACTCCTATGTTGGCGAAGCCTTCACAAGTGTCAGTGCAACGGACCTCACCGGCACGACAGATCGCTATGATGCGGCGCTGGGCACAATTGATCTTCAGGCGCGTTACACAATCAACGATCGCTTTGAGATTATCGGTGAAGTCCGCAACGCGACCAACGAGGAAAAGATCAACTATACCGGAAACGATATCTACCGGGATGTCTCTTTCTACGGTCGACAGTTCTGGCTCGGCACCACGTTCAAATTCTAGATCGCTACGGTTCGTGAGGGCAGGGTCTCCTTGCTGCAGGAGACGCCTCAGAGCCCGGGCTCCGGGAGTCGCTCCAATAGGTGTTCGGAGCCGTCTCGCCGGGCTCATCCGCCCGTGTGAAGCTTCAGCAGCGGAACTTGTCGACCCGTTCGCCTGCGCGACGTCGCCCGCGGTTCTCTAGACCCGCTCAGGACTTCGGCCTGAGACCGAGCCGGTCGGCGATCACGCCGTCGATCAGGCGCTTCGGCAACAGCCGCGGCAGCCACCAGTTCAGGAGCGGCTTCGGCACTGGCGCATAGCGCACCTTGGGACGCGCGGCGGTCAGCGCCTCCAGCACCACGTCGGCGACAGCTGAGGCTTCCAGGCCTTCCTCATCCATCGCCGCGAGGCTTTCCTCCAGCCGGGCGAGAGGGGCGGCCCAGCCCGTACCGGCGTAGCGCGACCGGTCGACGGCGGCGCCCTTGTCCCAGATCGGCGTCTTCACCGCGCCGGGCCCGACCACGATCACATCCACGCCCGTCAGCATGAGTTCCCGACGCAGGCTTTCGGAGTAGCCCTCCAGTCCATGCTTGGACGCAGCGTAGGCGGCGGTGAAGGGATAGCCGAACTTGCCCGAAACCGACGTGATGTTGACGATCCGACCCTTGGGACCCGACGCGCCGGGAACCGCGCCGAGCAGGGGCCCAAAGGCCTGTACGGCCCGCATGGCGCCGACCAGATTGGTGTCGATTACGCGCTGGATCTCGTCGAGGGGCTGGCTCATGGCGGGCCCGGGCCATGCGACGCCGGCGTTGTTTACAAGGCCGCCGAGGCGGCTCCCCGCAAGACGGCCCTCGATCTCGGCCGCGGCGCGGGCCAGGCTCCCGGCGTCCGTCACATCCGCCAGCACCGGCTCGACAAGTGAGCCGAAGGCCTCCGTCAGGGCGAGGGCGTCGGTTTCCTTGCGCACCGTCGGAAAGGTCCGCACACCGGCCTTCGCCAGCCGCTCGACGCAGGCCCGCCCGATGCCGCTCGAGGCGCCTGTCACCACCACGGGTCCTGTCACGCTCATGCTCCTTCGCCGCAACGGGCTGGATCTGGGGATGAAGATGGGCCCGCCCACCCGCACGCAGCGGAGAAGGCTCTCAGGCCCGCCGGATCTCGAACCGGACCGAGCCCAGCGGCAGTCCGTTCCAGGACACGACCGCCTCGTTCACGATCACGTCGGGGCCTGTCCGATAGATCAGATCGCGAAAGCCAAGACGGGTCACGGCGCCGCGCGAGCTCACGTCGGCCAGATACTCCAGCCGGATCAGCCCGTTGTCTTCCGTCACAGCGGCCACGCCGACCGTGTCTTCCCGCCTGCCCGTCCAACGGCCCGGCCCGGCGCGGTCAAACACCCAGGTCAGCCGGTTCGTCTCGCCATCCTCGTAGAAGAAGTCCTCCACCACGGTCAGGCGGTCGCCCTCCAGACGCCCATCGAGGTCGGCGCGGAAGCGGCGATTGACCCGCGCAATGGGGAAGCTGAACACGCCCTCGCCCACCGTGCGCCCCACGAAGGCCTCTTCCAGGGTCAGGGCCGCGGGCTTGGTGCGCGGAGCGGGCGGGCGGATGGCGCATCCGGCGACCATAGCGCCCGCGGTCAGGACCAGCGCACCCCGTCGAGTCGTACTCGATGTCTCAATCATGGGCTTTCTCCTCGGGGAAACTTAGACGAAATTCACCTCAAGGAACAGGGGCGACAACCTGCGGCGGGCGATTCAGCCCCCAAGCGGCGAAAGACGCCGTAAGGACCTGCGCTCGCCTGAACCGCTTTAACTCGGTCTGTTCTGAAAGTGAGGCTGTAAGCCGCCGCCGTCGTCCCATCCAGGCCACGGAAGTTGCGGTATTTTTCGCTGTTTACCGATAGCGCGTAGGTCACGTCGGGTTGAAGCGACAGGAGGATTTCGAACGTCCGCCCGTCGGCCGAGAATCGCGGCGGGCCAGCCACTGGCGGCGGCGCTCCACCCGGCGCGTTGGTTATCGAGTAGCTATCCTGTCGCATGGGTCTGTCGAACTCGACCCGCAAGACTGTCGGCCCAGGCGGGACCAGGGCTCCGCTTGACGGCGAGGTGCTCACCACGCAGGCGGTCTTCGCTCCGGCGCAAAGACCTTGCGCTCTCGCAGAAGAGGGCGCGCCGGACAGCGCCGCAACGAGGACAAGGCTCGCAAGGGCCCGGCCCACGGCGGCGGGCTTGGTCCGCGGCGCGGGCTGTCGGGTGGCGCATCCCGCGACCATCGCTCCGACATTAAAGACGAGGGCGCCCCGGCGCGTGACATCCAGCGTCGCGATCATGGACCTGCTCCTTGCCCAACGCCAATGGCAAACCAGAGGAGAACGGAGAAGAGGCCCGGTCGCAAGGAACCCGGGTCAGGGGCCCGAACGCCGCTTCCGGTGGCCGTGCCGCTCGGACTGGCGCCCTCACCGTCGCTTGGCCTTCAGGGTGATCCCCTGCGGCTGGACGCGCTCAATGCCATCCCAGCGGCATCATCCTCCCGCGGCGTCGTCCTCAACCGCGGTCGACGAAATCCGCGATCCCCTCGACAGAGTCTGCGGCGCGGATTCCGGCGACGATCGCATCCAGCAGTTCCTGTTCGTCCTGAGGCGGTCCCGCCTCTCCGGCGATGGCTTCGTCGTCACGAAAGTCGTCAGGATTGGACAGGATGGAGGCCGTCATACGATCCTTAAGCTGGTCCAGGGTGATCGGCTCAAGCGGTTCCAGCTCCACATCCACCTGGTAGAGCGCTTGCTGGACCAACAGCCTGAGCATGTAGGACCACAGGGGGGGACGGATCCCCAGTCGCCGTACCCGGGCGACCCGCCAGCACCGCAGGTTGGCGTCGACAAGCACCATGCCGTTTCGCGAGCCGTACTTCAGGTCCCATTGGGAACAGACCGCGAAATCTTCGGCAAAATCGAACTGGTCGAACTTCTCCAGCCCCGGCGTCGCGTAGCGTCCCACGTCCTGGCGGAATCCAAAGGCGGGAAAGGTGGGGCTCATCGTCTCTTCTCCGCTTCCGCCTTGGCCGCCGCCGCCGGATGGCCGACGGCGGCGCCCGTGGCGGTCTTTGACCATGCCGGCGTGCCATAGATGTACTGTTCCAGGGCATTGAACTTCGGCTTGCCCTTGTAGCGCCCCGTCATGCGGCCGTGCATCTCGGCGCCCGCTGGCCCCTCGGGCATGGGCTTGATGTTCCAGGGTTGGTTCTTGACCCACTCTGGCACCTTCTTGCCCCAACCGTTCTGTGGGATGGCCCAGTGGTGCCCCGCCTGACCCTTTGCCAGATAGCCCTTCGCGCCCATCCAGGGCCGCACCCTTTTGTCCCAGGAATAGGGGGTCGTCTTGGACCCCCGTAGGGCCGCCTGCTTGGCGGCCTCCTTCGCGGCGCCTGTGACGATGTAGAGTCCGCCCTTGGCGACGCCTTTCGCGAGCGAACCCGCAAGGAAGAGGTCGGACGCCGCCAGGGCGCCGTTCAGGGCCGCCCCCGCATAATCCCCCTCCTGGAAGTCGGCCACCGCCTCTCGCCCGGATCCCCAAACGGGGATGAGGGACTCCAGAAGTTCCGGGTGACCTACCGAGGCTGAAGGCGGCCCGTCTTCGGCGGCCTCGGCGCGGGCCCGCCTCAGCCTTTCCTGGCGGAGCATCTCGTCATAACGATCGCCCTCAGGATCCGGAACGGGACGGGGCTGTCCCTGCGGCATTCTCGCCATTCGTCAGGTTTCCTTTCGCTTGGGTGCTGGGGGTGCAGCGGGGTAGGGCGCGGCTCCTGGCTTTCATAAGAAAACACGAAAGGCTGGGATTGGAAAGAACAAAACAAGAACAAATGAGATTGCTTTCCCTTGAAGCCCAGCGACTGGCGTTGAATGGGCGCCCCCAAGACGTCGGGCGCCGGCCCGAGTCCCGGCCTCAGGACCCTGGCGGCCGGAGGCCCAGGGCGTCGATCTCGGCCATCTCCGTCTCGGAATAGGGCCCGTCGGCCTCCGCCTGGAGGCAGAGGGACAGCTCCGACCGGCTTTTCACCCCCAGCACCACCACATCGAAGTCGGGCAGGGAGAGGGCGTATCGATGCGCCGCATAGGCCGGGTCCACGCCCCAGCGGCCGCACAGGGCCCGGAAGGGGGCGGCCCGCTCGAAGTCGCGCCGGTCGGGGCTGTTGGGCGACAACTCCCGGTCCACCGCCGCCGTCAGGGCCCCGGCCTGCGCCGCCCGGATGCCCATGACGCCGAGCCCCGCCGCCTTGGCGGCCCGGGCGATCTCGCGCGGGCGGGCCGGCTCGGCATACCGCTTCAGCGCGCCGGGGCTGTCCATCAGGTTGGCGATCACCTGCACCACAGAAGGGCGCATCGGAAGGGCGAGGGCGTCCAGCACCGCCTCCGGGACGCCGATCCCGGTGATCCCCCAATGCCGGATCTTGCCCTTGGCCTTCAGCGCCTCCATCGCCGGAACGACCTCCTCGGCATAGGTCGACAGGGCGGTGGAGAACTGCGCCTTGGCGCTCTCGCCAAAGGCATAGGCGAACCCGTCGCGGTGCAGGTTGGAGTGCAGGAAGAAGAGGTCTATGCGGCCAAGGCGCATGGCGGCGAGGCTGGCGTCCACCGAGGCCTCCAGGGCCGCCGCCGCCGCGCCGGGCTCGGGCGTGCCCAGCTGGTGTTTGGTGGTGAACTTCACCCCCGGGGGAGGGCGCCCTTCGAAGGCCTCGCCGATGAACCGTTCGGCATTGTTGTACATGGGCGCACAGTCGATCAGGCTGATCCCGGCCTCGACGGCGGCGTGGAGGGTGGCCAAGGCTTCCTCGCGCGGGGTCTCTCCCCAGATCTGGCCGATCCCGCCGCCCAGGCTCAGGCGGCTGACCTCTCCCAGGTCGCCCAGCTTCGTCGTCCGCATATTGCGACCTCCCGCCTCAATCCGGACCTCAGGGTTCCCGGAATTCGTCTTCGGATGCAATGCGCAAAGCCAGGCCCCCACTGCGACCTGGGGTGCAAACAGCAGGTCGGCGACTCTTAGCCCCCTGCCTTCATGGGGCTAGGACCCCCTCCAGATAGGCGCAACCGCGCCGGAACGCCTTCAGAGAGCCCGCCCGCCATGCCTCCGCACCTCAGGATCGCAAGACCCGTCAGGGACCTGGATCTGGCGGTGAGCCTGTACAGAGAGGGCCTGGGCTTTCAGGAACTTGGCGGCTTCCGGGACCATGACGGAGGCCAGAGGGCGCCGGGGCCCGCTGATCGCCCCTTGGGCGCCGTGCCCAAAACCTGGGCGGTATTAGCATGGCTTCCCGCCCTCCAGTATTACGGCATTTGCCAAACGTAATAATCGGCCGTAGGCAGACGGGCATGGATGAAGCCATTTCCCACCTGGCGCGGCTCAGCGTCAGCCTGCCCGCCGAGCTCCTCTCCCAGCTGGATGAGATGGTGACTGAGCGCGGCCTGCCCAGCCGCTCCCAGATGATCGCTGAGCTCATACGGCATGAGCTTGCCGGGCACCGGGAGGAGATTGTCGGCGCCATCGTCGCCGGCACTGTCACCCTGATCTACCGGGCGGAATCAGGCCGGGTGCGCCAGGCCCTGGCCCAGACCCAGGCCGCCTACCTGAAGGAGGTCATCTCCTCCCAGCATGTCTTCCTGGAGCAGGATCAGTCCCTGGAGGTGCTCCTGGTGCAGGGGCCCTCGCAGCGCCTGCAGCAGCTCTGCGACGAGCTCCGTCGGATCCGTGGCGTCCAGCAGGTCAAGCTGGTCACCACCACCGCCCTCTTGCCGCCCCTGCATGAGGCTGGCGAACCCGGAGCGGCCGAGGGGAGGGCGGCGTCGTGAGCACGGCCGATCCCTACGGCGCCCAGGCCCACGCCCGCGCCATGGCCGGGACCCGGGTGCTGGCCATGCCGACCCTGCCGGCGCCGGACGGTTTCATCTGGGAGGAAACCGTCGCTGCGGGCGGCTACGCAACCAAGCGGCTGAACCGCGGCGCCCACCTGAAGCTCACCGACCTGGAGGGCGACGCCTGCGTCTCCCTGCTGGTCTTCAACGCCGAGGCGCCGGCCGAGCGCCTCAATGTGGCCGACACCACCAAGGTGCAGTGGAACGCCTACCTGGGCGCCGGACGCCTGCTCCTGTCCGACATGGGCCGGGTGCTGTTCTCGATCCTGGAGGACGAGGCCGGAACGCACGATTGCTTCTGCGGCGCCTCCAATGAGGCGTCCAACGCCCGGAAGTATGGAGACGGCGCGAACCACGGGGCGCATCCTAACGCCCGGGACAGGTTCCTGATCGCTGCGGGCAAGCACGGTCTCACGCGCAAGGACGTCCACCCCTGCATCAACCTGTTCAAGGGGGTCCGGGTGGAGGCCGATGGCGGCCTGGTCTTCGAGGGGGGACCCTTCCCGGCAGGGCGCAGTCTGACCCTGCGGGCCGAGATGGACGTGCTGGTGGTGCTGGCCAACTGCCCGCACGTGCTGGATCCGCGCCCTGGCTACACCGTCACCCCGGTCCGCGCCACCGCATGGCGGGGGGCGCCCGCCGCTCCGGACGATCCGATCCGCAACGCCACGCCGGAGGGCCTGCGCGCCTTCCTCAACGTCGAGGACTACTACGCCCGATGAGCCCCTCTGACGCGCCTCCCGGAACCGTGGTCCATGACGAGGTGGTGCCCGCCCGGGCGCCCTGGACCCATTTGCTGGCAAGGGGGGAGACCCTGCGCATCGTCGACCTGGAGGGCAACCAGGCGGTGGACTTTCTGATGTACGCGGCCGCCGATGACGCCGAGCGCTATTCCGCCCAGGACACCGTCGCCGCCCAGGGCAACCTCTTCCTGCGCACCGGCGCTGTCCTCCTGTCCAACGAGGGTCGCGCGATGATGACGGTGACGGACACCAACGTCGCCTACCACGACACCATCGGCGGGGCCTGCTCCTGCGAGAGCAACACCCTGCGCTATGGCCACCACACCAAGTCCCAGCACGCCTGCGTCGAGAACTTCCTCCAGGGCAACGCCCGGTATCTGCGGAACAAGCGGGACATGGTCTCGAACATCAACTGGTTCATGAACGTGCCGGTGGAGGCGGACGGCGCACTCGGCATCGTCGATGGCATCTCGGCGCCGGGGCTCTACGTTGAGCTGCGTGCGGAGATGGATCTGGTGGTCGTGGTCTCGAACTGCCCGCAGGTGAACAACCCCTGCAATGGCTTCAACCCGACGCCGGTCCGCATGATCGTCACCGCCTCCGGCGCGGGGTGAGCCCATGTTCGACAAGGTCCTGATCGCCAACCGCGGCGCCATCGCCTGCCGGATCATCCGTACCCTGCGCCGGATGGGTGTGGCCTCCGTGGCGGTCTTCTCCGATGCTGACGCCGGCTCGGCTCACGTCCGGGAGGCGGACGAGGCGGTGCGCATCGGCCCTGCACCGGCCGGCGAAAGCTACCTGAACATCGAGGCTGTGCTGGCCGCCGCCCGGGCGACAGGGGCGCAGGCGATCCACCCCGGCTACGGCTTCCTGTCCGAAAACACCGCCTTTGCGGAGGCCTGCGAGGCGGCCGGGATCACCTTCATCGGTCCGACGCCGGACAATATCCGGGCCTTTGGCCTCAAGCACACGGCCCGGGAGCTCGCCCGGGCCCATGGCGCGCCGCTGGCCCCCGGGACCGACCTCTTGACCGACGCCGGAGCGGCCCTCGCCTCCGCCCGGGAGATCGGCTTTCCGGTGATCCTGAAGGCCACCGCCGGGGGCGGGGGCATCGGGATGAAGGTCTGTGAGACCGAGGCCCAGGTCGCCGACGCCTTCGCCTCGGTGGTGCGGATGGCCTCAGGGGCCTTCGCCGACGCCGGGGTCTTCCTGGAGCGCTATGTCGCCGAGGCCCGGCACATTGAGGTCCAGGTGTTCGGGGACGGGAAGGGGACGGTCATCGCCCTGGGCGAGCGCGACTGCTCCCTGCAGCGGCGCAACCAGAAGGTGGTCGAGGAAACGCCGGCCCCGCACCTGCCGCCAGCGACCCGCCAGGCCCTTATAGACGCCGCCATCCGGCTGACCCGGGCGGTCCGTTACCGGTCCGCCGGCACGGTGGAGTTCCTCTACGACCCGGCGCGGGACGACTTCTATTTCCTGGAGGTCAACACCCGCCTGCAGGTGGAGCATGGCGTCACCGAGGAGGTCACCGGCGTCGACCTGGTGGAGTGGATGATCCGCGGCGCCGCCGGGGATTACGCCTTCATGGCCGACGGGGCGCCTGAGCCTTCGGGCGCTTCCATCCAGGTGCGGCTCTATGCCGAGGACCCGGACCGGGACTACCGCCCGAGCAGCGGCGTGCTGACCGAGGCGACATTCCCCCCTGACGCCCGGGTCGAGACCTGGGTCGCCCCGGGGGCGGAGATCACCTCGCACTATGACCCGATGATCGCCAAGCTGATCGTCCGGGCGGACACCCGTGAAGCGGCGGTGGCCGCCATGCAGGAGGCGCTCGACGGGACCCGACTTGCGGGGATCGAGACCAACCTCGACTGGCTGCGCACGGTGGCGAGGTCGGCGCCCTTTGTCAGCGGGGAGGTTTCCACCCGGGTCCTCGCCACGATCCGGCATGAGGCCCGCAGCGCCCACGTCCTGTCCGGCGGCGCGGCCACGACAGTGCAGGACTATCCCGGACGGCTCGGATATTGGGACGTCGGCGTACCGCCTTCGGGGCCCATGGACGCCCTGTCCTTGCGCCTTGCCAACCGCCTGCTGGGCAATCCGGAGTCCGCCGCCGGGCTGGAAATCACGGCCCTTGGTCCCACCCTCCTGTTCAACGCTCCGGCGACCGTCTGCCTGGCGGGGGCCGAACTGGCCGCCACCCTCGACGGAGCGCCGGTGAAGGGGCTGTCGCCCTTCGAGGTGGCCGCCGGCCAGACCCTGAGGCTGGGGAGGCTGACCGGGGCCGGCCTGCGGGCCTATCTCGCCGTTCGCGGCGGGTTCGATGTCCCGGAGTACCTGGGCAGCCGCAGCACCTTCACCCTGGGGGGGTTCGGGGGGCATGCGGGCCGGGCCCTGGCGGCCGGCGACGTCCTGCGACTGTCGCAGGAATCGCCGTCGGAACGCCCTCTGCTCGTGGCCGCGCCGCCTGAGATCACTCGGTCCTGGACGGTCCGGGTGCTGCCCGGACCCCATGGCGCCCCCGACTTCTTCACCCCCGCCGACATCGCCATGATCGGCGGCGTCGAGTGGAAGGTGCACTACAATTCCAACCGCACGGGCGTCCGCCTGATGGGCCCGCGGCCGGAGTGGGCGCGCCGGGACGGCGGGGAAGCGGGCCTGCATCCGTCGAACATCCATGACAACGCCTACGCCGTCGGCGCGGTCGACTTCACCGGCGACATGCCGATCATCCTGGGGCCGGACGGTCCCTCCCTGGGCGGCTTTGTCTGTCCCTTCGTGGTCATCGCTGCAGACCTCTGGAAGGTCGGGCAACTGGCGCCGGGGGACGCCCTGCACTTCCAGGTGGTCTCGGACGCCGAGGCGGCCCGGGCCGAGGCGGAGCAGGAGACCTTGCTGGGCCTGACCGCGCCGGAGCCGCGTCGCAATCCGCCCGCAGTCGATGACCAGGGCGTCCTGGCGCGCCTTCCCGCCCAGGGCCTCCGTCCTGAGGTGACCTATCGGCGCCAGGGCGACCGGAACCTCCTGGTCGAGTACGGCCCCATCGTCCTGGACCTGGAACTGAGGCTCCGGATCCACGCCCTCTACCTCGAACTCCAGCGGATGGATCTGCCTGGCGTCATCGACCTGACCCCCGGCATCCGGTCGCTGCAGATCCGTTGCGACAACCGGGCGCTGGACCAGGCGCGGCTGATCGACCTCCTGCAGGCGGCCGAGGACCGGCTGGGCGGCCTGGATGACTTCGAAACCCCGTCCCGGGTGGTCCACCTGCCGCTGTCCTGGAAGGACCCGGCGATCTACCAGACCATCGACAAGTACATGCAGGCGGTCCGGGACGATGCGCCCTGGTGTCCGGACAACATCGAATTCATTCGCAGGATCAACGGTCTGGCGTCAGTTGATGATGTGCAGCGCATCGTCTTTGACGCCGAGTACCTGGTGATGGGCCTGGGCGATGTCTACCTCGGCGCACCGGTGGCCACCCCCGTAGACCCCCGCCACCGGCTGGTGACGACCAAGTACAATCCCGCCCGCACCTGGACCCCGCCCAACGTGGTGGGTATCGGCGGCGCCTACATGTGCATCTATGGCATGGAGGGACCCGGGGGGTACCAGCTCTTCGGCCGCACGATCCAGGTCTGGAACACCTGGCGCCAGACGGACGCCTTCATCGAGGGCAAGCCCTGGCTCCTGCGCTTCTTCGACCGCGTGAAGTTCTTTCCTGTCAGCCACGAGGCGCTGACCGAGGCCCGCCGGGACTTCCCCCTCGGCCGCTATCCCGTGCGCATCGAGGAGGGGGTCTTCCGCCTCTCCGACTATCGCCGCCTGCAGGCGGAGAACGCCGGGGCGATCTCGGCTTTCGAGAGCGCGCGCCAGAAGGCCTTTGACGCCGAGCGCGCGGACTGGGAGGCCAGGGGCGAGTTCGCCCGGGTCGAGGCGCTGTCTGTGGACACCTCCAGTTCCGGGCCCCCGGACGCCATCTCCGCGCCGGAGGGCTGCGACCTTGTCGAGGCCCCGCTGGGCGGCAGTGTCTGGAAGGTCCGGGTCCAGCCCGGCGACCGCGTCGAGGCCGGAGACGTGATCGCCGTCATCGAGGCCATGAAGACCGAGTGCGACGTCCCCAGTCCCGCTGCGGGGGTGGTGAGGGCGGTCTACGCCCGCGAGAAGGATGCGGTCGCCGCCGGGGCGCCGATCATCGCCCTGGAGCCCGCATGAAAGCCCTCGACGCCGCCCGCGCAGCCCTTGATCGCATCACGGCCTACGATGCGGTCCAGCCCCAGGCCTGGATCGCCCGGTTCGCCGAAGACGAGGTGCTGGCCGCCGCCGCCAACGTCGACCGCCGCCTCGAGGCCGGCGAGAGCCTGCCCCTGGCCGGCCTGACCTTCGCGGTGAAGGACAATATCGACATCGCGGGCCTGCCCACCACGGCGGCCTGTCCCGCCTTCGCCTATGCGCCCGAGACATCGGCGACCGTCGTCGAGCGTCTCCTGGCCGCGGGGGCCGTCGCGGTCGGCAAGACCAACCTGGACCAGTTCGCCACGGGCCTTGTGGGAACGCGCAGCCCGCACGGCGCGCCGGCCTGCGTCTTCAACCGCGACTATATCTCCGGGGGTTCCAGCTCGGGCTCGGCCGTGGCCGTGGCGGCGGGGTTGGTCGACTTCGCCCTCGGCACAGACACGGCCGGCTCCGGGCGGGTGCCGGCGGCGTTCAACGGGCTGGTCGGCTTCAAGCCCTCGAAGGGTCGCTGGAGCGCGAAGGGCCTGGTCCCCGCCTGCCGGTCCCTGGACTGCATCAGCGTCTTCACCCTCGACGCCGCCCTGGCCCTGCGGATCGACGCCGTCCTGGCGGCCTTTGATCCCGGGGATGACTTCTCCCGTCCGACCGGGGACGCGCCCCTGCCATCCCGGCCCCGATACGGAGTCCCCCGGGCGGACCAGCTCAACTTCCTGGGGGATGCGGAGTCCGCCGCCCTTTACAGGGCCGCCCTGGACCGCCTGGATGGCGACCGCGTCGAAGTCGACATTGCGCCCCTGCTGGACGCCGCCCGGCTTCTTTATTCCGGCCCCTTCGTCGCCGAGCGCACGGCGGCGATGAAGGACCTGCTGGCCCGGAACCCCACCGCCGTGCATCCCGTGGTCCGCGCCATCGTCCAGGCGGGCGCCGGCCTTTCCGCCGTCGAGGCCTACGAGGGCCAGTACGCCCTGGCCGCCTGCGCCCGGGCCGCCGAGGCGGTCTGGAGCGTCGCCGACGTCCTGGTCCTGCCCACCACCGGGACGATCTACCGGATCGCCGAGGTCCTGGCCGAGCCCTTCGCCCTCAACGCCAACCTGGGCCTCTACACCAACTTCGTGAACCTGCTGGACCTGGCGGCCGTCGCGGTCCCGGCCGGGTTCCGGTCCCATGGCGCCGGCTTCGGGGTCAGCCTGATCGCACCCGCCTGGACGGACGCCGCCCTGCTGAGCCTCGCCCGGTCCCTCGAGGACGCCGCGCCCGCGGCCGCCCGTCCGCCCCTGGACCTGGGAGAGACGGAGCGGGGGGTGAAGCTCTGCGTCGTCGGCGCTCACCTGCACGGCATGCCGCTGCACTGGCAGCTGACCTCCCGGAACGCCCGGCTGGTCTCGCGCACGCGCACGGCGCCCAGCTACCGGCTCTACGCCATGGCGGGATCCACCCCGCCCAAGCCGGCGCTTGTCCATGACGAGACGGGCGGCTCTCTGGAGGTCGAGGTCTATGAGCTCGGCGTGGAGGCCTTCGGGTCCTTCACCGTCGAGGTTCCTCCCCCCCTGGCCATCGGGACCGTGACCCTGGAGGACGGCTCGCAGGTGAAGGGCTTCGTGGCCGAGCCCCGCGCCATGGCCGGCGCCCGGGACATCACCCACATGGGCGGCTGGCGCGCCTACATCGCCAGCCTGTGAGGCTCAGGCCGCCGCAGGCTCGCGGCTGGCCAGGGCGAGAATCTCCGCCGGCGGGCGACGGCTCTTGCCGGTAAGCGGGAAATCATAGACCGCCGAGGATCCGAAGCGATGCGGGGCGTGGGGGTCATGCCGGCGCTTGTCGAAGGCCAGGACCCGGTCGCCCAGCTTGAAGGCCTCCTTGATGTCGTGGGTGACCATGAGGATGGTCAGGCCATGCTCCCGCCAGAGCTCGTCGATCAGGCCGTGCATGTCGAGGCGGATGCCCGGGTCCAGGGCGCCGAAGGGCTCGTCGAGCAGCAGGATCCGGGGCTTGCGGACCAGGGCCTGGGCGATGGCCAGCCTCTGCTGCATGCCGCCTGACAACTGCGCAGGATAGACATCGCGGCTGTGGGCCAGGCCAACCTTCTCCAGCATGTGCCCGGCCTCCTCCAGGGCGGCCTTTCGCCGCCGACCGTAGAGCCGCCCCAGGAACATCGACCCGGCGCAGTCCAGCCCAAAGGCGACATTGTCGATGGCCGTCAGGTGCGGGAAGACCGAGTAGCGCTGGAAGACCACGCCCCGCTCAGGTCCTGGCTCGGGGGCCAGCGGCGCTCCGTCCAGCAGGATGTGGCCCCGGGTGGGCGCTTCCTGTCCGATGATCAGCCTCAGGAAGGTGCTCTTCCCGGCGCCGGAGGGCCCGACGATGGAGACAAAGCTTCCGGGCGCGATGTCGAGGCTGACCTTCTGAAGGACGATCTTGTCGCCGTACTCGACCCACACGTCGCGGAGGGAAAGGATGGGATCGCTCATTCCGCGCCCTTCTTGTGGTCCCAGGGGAAGAACCGCCGGCTGATCCAGGCCAGGGTCAGGTCCATCATCACCGCGAGCAGGGAGATCCAGGCGACGTAGGGCAGGATGACGTCCATGGCGAGGTATCGCCGGACCAGGAAGATCCGGTAGCCGAGACCGACATCCGAGGCGATCGCCTCTGCAGCGATCAGGAACACCCAGGCTGGGCCCAGGGAGAGACGCAGGCCCTTGATGAGCTTCGGCATGGCCTGGGGCAGGGCGAGGCGCAGGGCGATCTGCCAGGTGGAAGCCCCCAGGGTCTGGGCCTTGACCCTCTGTTCTTCGGGGATCGCGCTGACCTGGCTCGCCAGGTCCCGGACCATGAAGGGGGTGATGCCGAGGACGATGAGCGCCACCTTGGAGGTTTCGCCTAGGCCCAGGGCGATGAAGAGGACAGGCAGGATCGCAATCGGCGGTATCACCGCGATCGCCGCCACCAGCGGCCCGAGGCTCGCCCGCACGATCGGCAGGAGGCCGAGGACCAGGCCCAGCACCAACGTCGCGCCTGTGGAGATCCCAAGCCCGAGCCCCAGGCGTGCCAGGCTCGCCAGGGTATCGGCGACCAGAGGTATGGCGCCAGTGACCGGATCCACCTCCATCGCCATCCGCCGCCATGCGGCCCACATGGCGCTCAGGGGGGGCAGCAGCTTGTCCGAAGGGTTCTCGGCGTGCCGCGCCGCCGATGCGACGAGATAGGCCAGGGCCGCCAGGGCAAGGGGGGCGGCGCCGAGGAAGACCCGGCTTCCTGGCCCCGGCCGGATGTTCACAAGGCGGCGCATGGCGCTCTCCCCGCGGGTTCCCTACAGGGCGCCCGCCGCCGCCATGGCCATGTAGCTGGGATCGAACCTCAGCTTGATGTTCTCGGGGTTCCCCTGGACCACCCCGTTGGGGAAGGTGATGCCGATGGCGTCGACAGACGACGCGCCCTGGCCGAACAGCCCCTCTACGAAGCTGAACTTCCGAACCCGGTCGCTGGCGGTTACCGCCGCCGGGCTGTTGACATAGGCCACGGCGTCCGCCGGCTTGTAGTACATGTAGGTGGTCGCCAGCTGGGCGTCGTAGCCCGGAAGGTCGGTTCCGGACAGGGACGCCATGGCGGTGCGGGCGGCCACCGCCGCCGGCGAGCTGCCCTGCATCAGACCCAGCACCTCGTACCAGATGCCGACCAGCGCCTTGCCGAAATCGGGGTTCTCCTTCAGGCGGTCCGTGGAGGCGATCATCATGTCGAGGATTTCTCCCGGGATCCGGGAGGAGTCGAACACCAGGTTGGCCCCCGGCATGGCGTCGATCTCGCGCAGCATGGGGTTCCAGGTCGCCATCGCCTTGACATCGCCGGTCGGCCAGGCCGCCACGGCGTCGGCGTCAGAGGTGTTGACCAGCTTCACATCCGACTGCTTGAGGCCGACGCTCTCCAGGGCCCGCGCCAGGAAGTACTGGGAGACCGAGCCCTGGACCAGGTTGACCGGAAGGCCCTTGATCTCCGCGAGACTTGTCTTCCCCTTCAGCAGGACGCCGTCATTGCCGTTCGAGTAGTCGCCGACGATCAGGGCCGTCGTGTCGACCCCGCCCGCCGCAGGAAGGGTCAGGGCGTCCATGTTGGTCGAGGTCACGGCGTCGAGCTTGCCCGCCGTGAACTGGTTCAGGCTCTCGACGTAGTCGTTGATCTGAACGAGGTTGATCGTGATGCCATACTTGTCGGCCCACTTCTTCACGATCCCGGTCTGCTGGGCATAAGGCCAGGGCATCCAGCCGGCATAGATCGTCCAGCCCACCGTGTAGGTCTTGCCGCCGCCCGCCGCGGCCGACTTCTGCTCGTCCGCCTTGGGCGCGCAGGCCGCCAGCACCGTCATCGCCGCACCAGCAAGAAGCGCCCGCCGGTTCCAGTTCACGCTCGCCATCCGTATCCCCTCTCGAGTAGCTCCACGCCGCCGAAGCGACCGTATCGGTATTACGGACTTGTCAGATCGTAATATTCCAGCGGCCCGACGCCCACGTGCCGTAGTTTGGACCCAGGCGCCTCAAAACTGGGCGTCAGGCGCCTTTCGCGCATCCTGATCGATCAGATCGCTGGCCCGCCGCCGCTCCGGAACGAGGTTGGATTTATTACGTGGAGTGAATTTCGTAATAAAGGGCGTCTCATTTGGAGGTCCGCCTTGAATCGCGACTTCAGATCCATTCCCGTGATCGATATCGAGGGTCTGAGATCCTCTGACCCTTTCTCCCGCCGCGCAGTCGCTTCCGAGATCGAGGCGGCGGCCCGGGAGGTCGGCTTCTTCTACGTGACGGGGCACGGCGTTCCGCAGGCGGCGCGGCGACAGCTCGAAGCCGCCGCCCAGAGGTTCTTCGCGCTCCCCGACGAAAGGAAGATGGAGGTCTACATCGGGCGCTCCCAGAACCACTCCGGCTATGTGCCTGAAGGCGAGGAGGTCTTCTCCAGCGGGAAGATCGACCGGAAGGAAGCCTTCGATGTGGGCCTGGACTACGACGGGCCGCCGCGGGGCGGCATGCTGGGCCCGAACCTCTGGCCGGACCTGGAGGGGTTCAAGGCTGACGTCGGCGCCTATTACGCCCAGGTGCAGGACCTGGCGCGGGTCCTCTTCCGGGGCTTCGCCCTGGCGCTCGGACAACCCGAGGACTTTTTCGAAAACAGGCTCTCCGCGCCGCCCGCGCAGCTGCGCCTCATCCACTATCCCTTCGATCCGGACGCCGTCGATGCCGAGGGCATTGGCGCGCATACCGACTATGAGTGCTTCACCATCCTCTATTCCACGGCCCCGGGCCTGGAGGTCCTCAATGGCGCCGGGGAATGGATCGACGCCCCGCCCCTTGAAGGGGGCTTCATCATCAATATCGGGGACATGATCGAGACCTGGTCGAATGGCGCCTTCGTGGCCACGAGCCATCGCGTCCGCAAGGTGTCGGCCGAGCGATACTCCTTTCCCTTCTTCGCCACCTGTGACTACGACACGGCCGTCGAACCTCTGCCGGGTTTCGTGTCCGCAGACCGTCCGGCGCGCTATCCCAGGATCATTTCCGGCGAGCACCTGTTCGCCCAGACCGCCCAGACCTTCGGATACCTCAAGAGGCGCATGGCGGACGGCGCCGTCAGCCTGCCGCAGGGCGCCCAGGCCCTTGAAAGCTTCGGCCAGCAGGCCCGCGCAAAGTCAGCCGCCAGATGAGTCTGGACCTGCTTGCTGCAACCCGTCCCTATGCCGAGCCCCTGGCGGTTCCTCAGTGGACCCTGGGCTGCTTTCATCGCCGGTGCATCACCTTCGCCTCGGGGGTCGAGGACACGTCGACGCGGGTGATCTGGATCCAGAGCCACGGCCTCACCGGTGATCTGCGGCTGCCCCTTGTCCGCCCGGACGTCCGGGCCCGCGGCGCCCTGGAGGCCTGCACCGAAGTTGAGCGGGCCGAACTCGCGCAGGGGGAGGGCTTTGTGGCCCGCACCTCCTGGGACGGGGCCCTGATGCACTGGGACGCCTTCGCCGCCTTCCAGCCCTACGAGAAATGGCCTGAGCCCGGCCGCCTGGAGCGGGTCGGCGCCTGCCTGGTGGAATGGGCTCCGAGCGGGATCTATGTGGAAGACTGGCGGCTCCAGCCGGGAGCCTCTGGACTGTCCGTGGGACTGCAGCTCGTCTCCGAGACCGGGGCGGACGGCGTCTGCCGGCGCCGGACCGGAGGACTGGTCATCGCCGGCGACCACGCCCTGATGCTGATCGGTCGGCGCACGCCCTTGCCGGCAGGGCGGGCCCACGAGATCCTCGCCGCCGATCCTGGCCGGTGGGAACAGGCCTTCGACTGCGAGGTCGCCTACGCCGTCCGACACGAGGGCGCCTGGCCCATCCAGCTGGCGGTGAACCCGTTCACGGAGGGGAGTGACCTCCTGGGGCGTGCGGTCTTCGAGCCGGATCCCAGCCCCGATCTCCTCGTCCAGCGGAACCCCGAACCCGGCGCCGCCTGGCGGGAGCGCCTCTGGCGCATCGACACCTTGCGCGCGGATCTTGCCGCCGGCGCCGCCACATTCGCCCTGCCCGGAGGATTGGAGTGGCTTGCCCGGGAGTCGGACGCCCTCGGGATTTCAGACCGACAGCTGGTTAGAATCGCT
This sequence comes from Phenylobacterium sp., assembly GCA_020402585.1. Lineage (GTDB taxonomy): Bacteria > Pseudomonadota > Alphaproteobacteria > Caulobacterales > Caulobacteraceae > Phenylobacterium. The sequence goes on from JADBZH010000010.1 coordinate 34,721, forward strand.
TCTGCAGGATGACGCCGTAGGTCCGGGGTTCCAGCAGGCGCACATTCCGGTAGCGGCCGATCAGGGCGTCCTCGATGATGATGTTGGTGATGTTGTCATCGTCGGTGAGGTTCTTCACGAACAGCCTCGCGCTGAGGCCCATGGGATCGTTCTCCAGGCGGAACTGAAGGTCGATGACCCCCCAGGCGTCGATGCGGTCAGTGGGCGTGTTGTACTCCCGGGCGTAGTAGGCGTCCTGCCAGGTGCCGTCGACCCGGAAGGTCGCCGTCCAGTCGCTGGTCCCGACCGGGGCCTGGTACTGGGCCCCTGCCCTGGCCTTGAAGCCCGGCGAGTGCGGCAGTTCGTTGCCTTCGAGATTGACCCTGACCGTGGGCGTGGTGGCCGTCAGGCTCTGGGCCGGGTTGGCGGCGTCCTCGCTCAGGAAGGTCCCGATGCGGGTGTTGAGATGCGAGAGGTTGGCGTCAAACAGCCAGTTCTGGCCCAGGGAGTAAACGAACTCGCCCTCGATCCCGTAGATGTCGGCGTCGGCGTTGCGGGTGACGACGCCGCCATTAATGCGCTGGCCCAGCTGCAGGCCCGTGTAGTCGTAGTAGAAGGCTGTCAGGTTGGCCTGCAGGGCGCCGTCGGCGAGCAGGTTCTTGGTTCCCACCTCATAGGCGGTCACGGTTTCGGGGCCGAAGGTCGGCGCCGTGGCGTTGGTGTTCTGCCCGCCGCCCTTGTAGCCGGTGGCGATAGAGCCATAGACTAGGGTCTTGTCCGTGAAGGAAAGGTCCGGCGACCAATCTGCTGCGACCTTGTAGGTGGTCTTTTGGCCTTGGAACTTCGCATAGGCCCAGGGGTTCAGCCCGGAGAGCACGATGGAGCGGCTCTCGCCGGAGCGTTCCTCCTCGGTATAGCGCAGGCCCACTGTCAGGCGGAGGGTCGGCGCGACCTCGTAATAGCCCTCGCCGAAGAGCGCCCAGGTCTCGTTCTTGCCGTTTCGGGTCAGGGACGACACCCGCCAGGTCTCTGCGGGCCGGCCCAGCGCCCTTTGGAAGGATTCGATCGCCGGATGCCAGGTCTCGAAGCCGCCAGAGCTGGTACCCTGTGCGCCGAAGTAGCCGACGAGGAAGTTCAAGGCCCCCTCGAACTGCGAGGCCAGGCGCAGTTCGCCGGTCCTGGTGTCACCTCGCGTCGTAAAGCTGTCGGTTGTCAGCAGCCGGTTGGTCGTGACCTGGGTGGTGCGATCCTTGAAGTAGGTGATCGGCTGCGTGAATCGGAATGGCAGGTCTGCATTGTCCCAGTCGGTGTTCTGCTCGCTGGAGAACTCAGAGTAGCCCAGGACGGCCGACAGGGTGAGCTGGCCGAAGTCGTGATTGAACTCGAGTGAGGCGGTGGTCTGCTCGGCCTCATAGGTCGGGTCCGTATCGGCTGCGATCCGGCGCAGGTCTGTCGGGTTGGGCGCGCCGGCATAGATGTTGCCGCCCGCCGGGAAGGGCGTGAAGTTTCGCGCCAGGGTCTGCAGGATCGTGGTGTTCGCATCGGGAGAGTCGAAGCCCAGGACCCTCGGGTCGCAACCCAGGACCGGGTGGGCCTTGCACAGGCGTTTGCCCTCGCGAGCCCTCGAGCTGTCCTCCTCGAACTGGCTGAGCACCAGGGTCGCGTCCGTCCGCTCCCCGAGGTTCAGGACCAGGGAGCCCCGAACGCCCCACTGGCTGCGGCCATCCACGTCATTGCCTGTCGCCTCATTGCGGGTGTAGCCGCTGCGGTCGAGGGAGTAGCCCGCCAGTCGAACAGCTGCGACCTCGCCCAGGGGCAGGTCGACCGCACCGCCCACCCGGATGCTTTCGTAGTTGCCGGCCTGGACGCTCACGTCCCCGCCGAACTCGGATCCGGGCTTCCGGGTGATGATGTTGATCGCCCCGCCGGTGGTGTTGCGGCCGTAGAGGGTGCCTTGCGGTCCCCTGAGCACCTCGATTCGGGAGACATCGAAGTACTCGTTCTGCGGCGGATAGCCGACGGCCGCGCCATTGACGAAGGTGGGTACGCCCGGGTCGACCCCGGCCAGAGCGTTGTTGCCCACCCCGCGGAGCGTGAATCGGTCATTGCCGGTCAGGACGGCGTTGGGGATGGAAAGCTGGATGTCCGTGGCGTCCTCGATCTGCACCCGGTCCAGAGCGGCTCCCGAGAAGGCGCTGACGGCGATCGGCACGTCCTGGAGGTTCTGTTCCCGCTTCTGTGCGGTGACGACCAGTTCTTCGATCTGATTGACGGACTCTGCTGCGGCGGGCGCGCCGGCCATCAGGGCGATCGTTGACACCGCAGCGACGGCGACAGAACGGTAGCTTCGCATCTCGCACTCCCCTCCGGCGTCGGGACGCTGTCCCTTGTCCGCCAGCGTGTTGATTGTAATAACCGTCAATAGCTAGAGGGGCGGGCGGGGGACCGTCAAGTCCAATTGAATACTCCGTCAATAGTCAGAGGGGGCGGCATGGAGCGGTCCGAAACTCCCGCCGAGGGCGCCAGGGCGACTGGTTCAGCCTCCCCGACGAGGGTGCAGAAGGTTTTCTACGGGCTGGGCCAGGCGGCGCAGTCCGGCGGCTTCGATACGGCGGTGGGCTTCGTCTTCTTCTACTATTCCGTCGTCCTGGGCCTATCAGGCGCCCTGGTGGGTGCGGCCCTGGCGATCGGGCTGGCCTTCGATGCGGTGGTGGATCCCTTCATCGGGTCGTGGTCGGACAATCTCAAGTCCCGGCTGGGTCGTCGGCTGCCACTGATGATGGCGGCGATCCTGCCGACCGTGATCAGTGTCGGCCTGTTGTTCTCTCCGCCCGCAGACCTTTCCCAGCCGCTCCTCTTCGCCTGGCTCGTCGTGTTCTCGGTCGCCGGCCGCATCGCGATCTCCCTGTTCCATGTGCCCTACGTGGCCCTCGGGGCGGAACTGGCGACGGACTATGCAGAGCGGACAAGCGTGGTTGTTTACAGGTCCGCCGCCGGGGTCCTGGCCGGCCTCGCGATTACCGCAGTGGGCTACAGCGCCTTCTTCGCCAACGGAGGGCTGCAACGGGCCGAGGGCTATCCCGGCTTCGGGTGGGCGGCCAGCGCCATCCTGTTCGTCTGCATGACGGCCTGCTGCCTGGGCCTCCTCAGATACGCAGCGGCTCTGCCGCAGCCTGACCGGATTCCGCAGCCCATATGGAGTCGGCTCCCCTTTGAGGTGCGGGAGATCTTCGCCAACCGATCCTTCCGGCTCCTCTTCTTCTCGGCGCTGGTCACCTACCTGGCCCAAGGGCTGAACGCGACGCTGAACAGCCATTCCTTCGTCTTCGTCTGGCTGCTGAAGAGCGAGTCCATCCAGTTCATCACCTACGCCTTTGTTGTCGGCCTTCTGCTCGGGGTAGGGTCCGCCCCGCGGGTCCAGGCCCGGCTGGAGAAGAAGACCGTGGTCCTGGTCGGCCTCTCCCTGTTGATCGCCAACTGGCTGGTGATGCAGGGGGCCTGGCTGGCGGGCGTCTATGCGCCCCTCGGGCCAGCCGCCCTGGCGCCCATGCAGCTCAACTCCTTCGTCGCCGGCGTCGGGATCGGGCTGGTGAGCGTCGCCTATCCCTCGATGATGGCGGACGCGGCCGACGAGCACGAATACCTCTTCGGGCGACGCCGGGAGGGAATCTATTTCGCGGGCCTCGGCTTCGCCAACAAGGCCGCCGTGGGCATAGGGGTCCTGCTGGCCGGGGTGGCTCTGGACATCATCCGATTTCCCCGAGAGATCGGCCAGACCGTCGGCGCGGTGCTTCCGCACGAGGTCCAGGTCCGGCTTGTGCTGGTCTGGGGCCCCATCCCGGCGGTGATCGCCGTAGCCTCCATGGTCATCTTTGCATCCTACGCGATCACCCGGTCCCGGCACGCCGCCATCGCCGCCGACCTGCGGGCGCGGGCCTCCGGGGTGGTCCCAGGCGGCGGCGCCTGAGGTTCAGGATCCCAGACTCCGCTGCAGGTTCGCGAGACCGCCGGTAATCAGGGCCACGCACATCCCGGTCGCCGTCTCGACGTCGAGTTGGCCGTCCGCCACCAGGCGTCCCGCCTGGTCCGTAACCGCTGAAACCATCTCGATGCCGGCGATGGCCATCGGCAGGGGAAGGCCATACTCACGCCGGGCGGCCCTCACGAAGTAGCGGACGGTCCGCTCCCGGTCCGCCCGGTTCTCCGCCTCCATCAACAGTGCGACGGAGGGATCAGAGAGCAGGGCGGCGATCAGCGCGCCGCGGTCGCGGGTCTGTTCCAGGTAGAGACGGGTGGTCTGGCGGATCAGGTCGTCAAAGCTCTCGGCCTGCAGGGCGCTGGCCATGCCGCGGTCGCGCAGCTCCGCCTGCTCACGGTTGAGAAGCGCCGTCAGCAGGGCGTCCCGCGTGGGAAAGTAATTGTAGACGAGGCCCTTGCTGATCCCGACGTCGCGGGCGAGCCTTTCCATGCTGACCGCATAGAGGCCCTCCGCCAGGATCAGATGCGCCGCCTCGTCCAGGATCTGTTCCCGCCGCACTTCCGGCGTCAGCCGGGTGCGCTTTCGCTGCAAGGAGGCCGGCGCGTTCACAGTGCAGCCTTGCGGTTGATGGTGGCGACAACGGGATCGGGCAAGGGAGTCTCCGACGAGGTCCGCTGAGTGTGCCACGATTTCCGCGAATCCCAAGCCGACGGATCCCGGAGGCGCAGAGGGCTGGCGCCAGATTGCTCCCAGTCCGGCCGGCCTAGGCCCAGAGCTGCGACGAGGCCTTCAGGAGGCGGCTCATCATGACGAGGCGGGCCACGGGGCGACCGCCTGTGGCCTCCCGGAGCGTGCTCTCGTACCAGGCGACCTCGGTCTTGGGGGACTCGCCCAGGGCCAGCACCCGGCCGTCCACCCGATAGTCCTGGTCCAGGAGGACCGGGCCGTCGAGGAACTCCAGTTCGATGGCGCCGAACATCCCTACATAGTCGCCCTCTGTCGGGAACAGGGGCTTCTCCACGACGCGAAGGGCGTCGATGGCGACGGCGGGCGCTGCGACGAGAGCTCCGAAGAGGGTTTCGTCGCGATACTCCGGCAGGGGCTCGGTCACCCCCTCGAGGCGCCGCAGCGCCGTCGTGCTGTCCAGGCGACTGGGGACATCCCTGACAGCGTCGCCGACCCGGGAGGACCTGAGGATCCGCAGGTCTGTCGCCGGCCGCTGCTGGCCGACCCTCTGCCTCAGGGCCGAGTCGGGATCATCACCTCCAGCCCAGGCCGTGCCCTCGCAGACGCGGACGCCCTCGGGCGTCTCCATCCAGGCGGGCGCCCGCCGGACGCCCGTGGCGAGGATCTCGACATCGCCGACGAAGGCTCGGACAGGTTCGCCGTCCGTCGTGGCGTTCAGGAAGTGCAGGGACAGGCCTCCGCGCTGGCGCCAGTCCTCTCCGAACCGCGCCAGCAGCAGGGGCGGAAACTGCTCAAAGTGGATGTTCCCCGCCACGGTCCCGCCCCGGAAGCCCAGGGTCTGGGCCGTCGCATCATCGTGGATGGATCCGGCGGCGTCGCGGGAGAGGTTGACCGGGCGTCGGAGGGGGCCCGCCAACACGCCGTCGCGAGCTTCGAAGGAAAAGGGTTCCGTCGCCATGCTGGCCTCCCTTGACCGCCGCTCTCGGGCGGATTTTATTGACCAAAGATACAATAGATGCCGAGCGCCTGTCCATGAACCTCAGCCTTTCGGACGATGAAATCCGTTTCCGGGATGAGGTCCGCGCCCTGGTCAGCGCCACCTTCCCGGCGCCCGAGCGTTACGACGGCGGCCGGGCCCACGAACGTCGGTGGCACGCGGCCCTGCTCGAGAAGGGCTGGGCCGCCAACAAGTGGCCTGAGGCCTTCGGAGGCCCCGGATGGACTCCCACCCAGAACTTCATCTGGGAGCGCGAGGTCACGGCGGCTGGCCTGCCGCCGCAGGTCGGCGGCATGGGCATGGGCATGCTGGCGCCCATCCTCTTCGCCTACGGCTCCCCCGAGCAACAGGCCTGCTTCCTGCCTGATATCCTCCACGACCGGGTCCGCTGGTGCCAGGGTTACTCGGAGCCCGGGGCAGGCTCGGACCTCGCCTCATTGCGGACGCGGGCCGTTCGCGATGGGGATCACTATGTCGTGGACGGAGAAAAGGTCTGGACCAGCGGCGCCCATCGCGCCGACTGGATGTTCTGCCTGACCCGAACCTCGGACGAGCCCAAAAGGCAGGCCGGGATCACCTTCCTCCTGCTCGACATGCGAACGCCCGGCGTCACCGTCCACCCCATCATCTCCATCGATGGCCGGCACATGTTCAACCGGGTGACCCTGGACGGTGTCCGCGTACCCATCGCAAATCGGGTGGGCCGGGAAGGGGAGGGGTGGACCGTCGCCAAGGGCCTCCTGACCCACGAGCGGACAGGGCAGGCCTTCGTGTCCCTCTCGACCGACCTCTCGCGCCGAATCCGCGAGGCCGGGCGCGCGCCGGCCGGATCAGAGGACGGAGGTCTGCTCGACGACCCGGGCTTTGCCGGTCGCTTCGCCTGGGCCGAGATCGAGCTCCAGGCCCTGGCCATCACCGAACTGCGGACCTTGTCCGAGGTCTCAGCCGGCGGCGCTCCGGGAGCGCAGTCGTCGACACTGAAGCTCAAGGGCACGGACATCGTCCAGCGCATGACCGAGTTCTTCGTCGAGTGCGCCGGACCCTACGCCGCACCCTGGTTTCCCGAGGCCTCGGGCGTGGAGCCCCAGGATGTCGGACCGGCCTGGGCGCGACCGGAGGTCGTGCGCTACTTCGAAGGCCGTGCGGCCAGCATCGCCGGGGGCTCCGACGAGGTCCAGAGAAACATCATCGCCAAGCAGGTCCTGCGCCTCTAGGCGCGCCGGCCGGCGACGTGTCCCGACCCCCGCCAAGGTTCATCCTGGCCTCGACTCCGCCGGAACGCGGGCCTAGCCTTCCCGAAAAGAACGGGAGGCGACGCCATGGCCGAGGGCTTCATCCTCGAGATTCCGGAACAGGTGGGTCAGCCGGTCGCGGCCCAGCGCACGCCGCAGGTCAAGACGCGCGACTGGCCGGCGGGAACACGTATCATCTCAGCGGACAGCCACATGCTGGAGTCCGACCTCTGGGTTGACCGCTTCCCCGCCCACCTGCGTGACGCCGCGCCCAGGATGATCTTCAGGGATGGCGGCTGGGACCTGTCCATCAACGGCCGCTCCATGACCCCCAACCCCGTCGCCCGGCACCTCTGCGACGCGCTCGAGTGTTATCCCGGCCTGACGAGTGTCGAGGCTCGGCTGAAGGACCTCGACATCGAGGGGGTCGAGAAGGAGCTGATCTTTCCCCAGCGCCTCTTCGGCCTGATGATGTTCGGTGAGATCGAGCACAAGGAGCATGTCTTCGGCGCCTACAACGAACACATCAGCGAGATGTGCGCCCAGGCGCCTGGCCGGCTCTATTCGGTGATGGTGCCCAGCTACTGGGATCCGGAGGCTGCGCGGGACAGCGTGGCGCGGTGCATGGAACTGGGCGCCCGCTGCCTGATGATCCCCATCAAGCCTGGCAAGTTCGGAGACGGTCGCACCATCCAGTACAATCACCCGCGGATGGACCCCCTCTGGGAGGCGATCCAGGACTCCGGCCTGCCGCTCGCCTTCCACATCGGCGAGGCGATCCCGACAGCCGAGGCCGGTGCGGTCGGGGTCTCTGTCCTGACCCAGATGCAGGGTTTCCGGCAGAACTGGGCGCAGCTGACCTTCGGCGGGGTCTTTGACCGGTTCCCCGGTCTCAAGGCGGTGTTCGTCGAGGCGGGCCTCGCCTGGG
>JADBZH010000100.1 GCA_020402585.1 Phenylobacterium sp.
AGGTATCCCCGGACCGGCCGTCCCAACGCCCGGGTGGAGCTGTTCGTCCAGTCCCTGGCCGACGGCGCCCGGGTTCCCGTGGACCTGGGACCGGACCCGGACATCTACCTCGCCCGGGTCGACTGGTCCCGCGATGGCCGGACCCTCTTTGTGCAGCGACAGTCCCGGGACCAGAAGCGGCTGGACCTCCTGGCCGTGGACCCGGCGACCGGCAAGTCGCGGGTCCTGCTCACCGAGACGAGCCCTCACTGGGTCGAGCTGACCGACGACTTCCGCCCCCTGAAGGACGGCTCCTTCCTCTGGACCTCGGAGCGGTCAGGCTGGAAGCACATCGACCTGCACGGCGTCGATGGCCGCCGGATCCGCCAGGTCACCCGGGGCGACTGGCCCGTCGACGCCATCCAGGGGATCGACGAGGACCGCGGCATGGTGCTGTTCACCGCCAACCGGGACTTGCCCGTGGAGCGGCGGCTCTATGAGGTCTCCTGGAAGCGGCCCGCCGCCCCCCGCGCCCTGACGCCCGCCGGCGGCTGGTGGACCATCAAGGTCGCGGCTCGCGGCGGCGCCTTCACCGGGACCTACGAGGACCCCGCCACCCCGCCCCGGACCGGCCTCTACCGCCCCGATGGCGGGCTGGTGCGATGGATCGAGGAAAACCCCCTCGACGGCGCCCACCCCCTGGCCCCCTACCGCGACCAGCTGCGGACTCCCACCTACGGGACCCTGAAGGCTGCGGACGGGACGGACCTCTGGTGGTCCATGCGCACGCCGCCAGGCTTTGATCCCTCCCGGAAGTATCCGGTGGTGGTTCGGGTCTATGGCGGGCCGGGCAGCGCCCAGGTGCGCAAGGTTTGGCATGACCCGGCCGACCAGCTCTATCTGCAGGCGGGCTTCATCCTCTTCTCGCTGGACAACCGGGGCACGCCCAACCGCTCCACCGCCTTCAAGACAGCCATCGACCGCCGCCTGGGCCAGCTGGAGGTGGACGACCAGATCGCCGGGGCCCGCTGGCTGGCGACCCAGCCCTATGTCGATCCGGCCCGGATCGGCGTCACCGGGTGGTCCTATGGCGGCTACATGGCCCTGATGCTCCTGACCGCGCCGGACACCCCCTTCGCCGCCGGGGTCTCGGGGGCGCCGCCCACCGACTGGACCCTCTACGACACCCACTATACCGAGCGGTTCATGGGCAAGCCCTCAGAGAACCCGGAGGGGTACTCGGCCTCCGAGGTCACCGCCCGGCTGGGACGGCTCAAGCCGGGAAGCCTGCTGCTGATGCACGGCATGGCCGATGACAACGTCACCTTCGACAACGCCACGCGGGTGATGGCCGACCTGCAGGCGCGCGGGACCGCCTTCGAGACCATGGTCTACCCCGGCCTGCGCCACCGCGCCGGCTGGACCCAGGCCCATTTGAGGCACCGCACGGAAGCGACCCTGGACTTCTTCAGGCGGAAGCTCGCGCCCTAGATCCAGGGCCGAGAGGACGCATCGCCGCCGCCGTGGACCCCCTCACCGACCTTCGGTCGGAGCTCCCCCTTGGGGGAGCAATGGCTGTCTCATTCCTCCCCCCAGGGGGAGGTGGCCCGCGCAGCGGGCCGGAGGGGGTCTGCTGAGGCGCCGTAGACCCCCTCAGTCGGCTTCGCCGACAGCTCCCCCTTGGGGGAGCAATGGCTCTCTCATTCCTCCCCCCAGGGGGAGGTGGACCGGGGCGAGGCCCCGGGCCGGAGGGGGTCAGCTGAGGGGCCGCTGACCGGCCGCCTCAGCCCGCCGCCAGGGCCCTGTCGAGGTTGGCGGCGACCTTGTCGATGAAGCCCTCGGTGGTCAGCCAGCCCTGGGAGTCGCCGACCAGCAGGGCCAGGTCCTTGGTCATGGAGCCGGCCTCGACCGTCTCCACGCAGACCCGCTCCAGCGCCCGGGCTCACCTGACGGGCAAAGATGACGGGGTGGTGGACACGGCGCCTATCCTTGCCAGGGTTCCGGACTTTGCAGGTCTGCTAAAGGCCGCCGAGGATGAGGCCGCGACACGCGCCTTGCTCAACTCCAGGACCACGGGCCGCCCGGTGGGGGCGGCGGACTGGATCGAGGGGCTGGAAGCTCAGACGGGGCGTAAACTGGCGGCTGGAAGGCGGGGCCCCAAGCCGGGGGCGAAAAGTCCAGATGCCTCGAGTGACGATCTATTTCATACATTGTCACCGTAACTGCAGAAATGACCGCATTGCGAGACGGTGCTGACGTTCGACTGAATTGTCACCCCGATAACTTTGTGTGCCCCATTTCAATTACTGGGCTCGTGACTTTGCTGATCATCGCTCCGGTGTAGATTGTAGAATAAATCGGCTTGGGTGGGCGCGCCGCCTCATCGACGCTTCGGCGAACCCACAAACGCTCCTCCATCGATTGAAGGGACTGCGACAGGGCGCGATCCGAAATAGTCATTAGACGCCGCTTGATCTCGGTGAACTGGCTTGGCCTGCCCAGTGTGGCAAGAACCGGTACGGTCCAGGATCTTCGAAGCAAGTCCTGATTCTCGTCTCCCGACAGACGCTGGATTCTGCTAGCCAGCTCGGCCGCGACTTTTCCCGGCGGCGTCAGACGGAACTCCGGCCTTAGCGGGTGGCCGTGGCCGGGATTTCGCTCCAAGAGCCCCGTGCTGATCAGGTGATCAATGCTTTGCGCAAAGGCGGTTCTGCTGGCGCCCGTTGCCATCAACAAGGGCGCCTGACGGCCTGGAACCCCATCGTTCAGGCCTGCCAGGATTGGTAGCGCCCAAGCCCGCGAGGTGATGTTGACAAGCGCCTTTATGTCCATTATTTATAGCTACTATATAAACACACGAAAGGGAAGCCATGTCGCTCATCGAATTGAAGGACACCATCACAATTGCGATGTCGGTCAAGGACCGGCATGCAAGCGCGAAGTGGTACAAGGACATGCTTGGGTTCGAGTCTCTTTATCACGCCGATGAGGCCGGCTGGTCAGAGCTGCAGACTAATACCAAAGGTGTCACGATTGGCCTTGGCGAACACACCAAACCTGCGCCGGGCAACTGCGTTCCCGTCTTCGGCATTGCCGATCTTGTAGCAGCGCGGCATAGGCTCGAGAAAGCCGGGGTATCGTTTGACGGCCCGAACGACGTTGTCGAGGGCATGGTCCAGACCGCGACCTTCTATGATCCCGATGGCAACGCACTCATGCTTGCTGAAGACCTGACGGGCGGGGCGTGATCATGGGAGGCATGTTCGGATCTGCTGCGGTTCTTCTTGCAATGACCGGTGTAGCTTCTGCAGAGCCCTTTCAGTAAGTCACCGTCGGCGTTCCGGTCACCAACCTGGCAGAGGCAGAGCACAATACAGTCACTTGGAAGCCGTCGCTTGTCGGACATGGCCCCCTCCCACATCAAGTGTAGTTTTTTCGAAGACTGCCCAACTGTAAGAACTGGGTTTACGGTGACACTGTACGAAACCTCCTCCTGTGCATGGGAGTTCCATCACCCTGGGGAGCTCCACCGATGGCCAGACTTGCGCGCGTCGTTATCCCAAGCCTGCCGCACAACAAGTTTCAATACCCTGAGTGATGATCTATTTCCTACAGTGTCACCGTAACTCCAGCAAAGACTTGGCTCACCATGAAATTGAATCTCAGCCAGATTGGTCAAATCCGGATCGGTGTTGCGGACATCGATCGGTCGGAGGGGTTCTTCGAGACCGTCATCGGCCTCCGGAAACTGTTCCGTGTCGGGAACATGGCCTACTTCGATTGCGCAGGCGTGCGCCTGTGGCTGGACCAGACGGCCGATGCCAATCAGGTGGCCCAGACCTCCGTCATCTACTTCCGCTGCGCCGACCTGGGGCTGACGGTCACGGAGTTGGCGCGGCGCGGCGTGGCCTTCACCCACCCGGCGCATCTCGTAGCCCCGCTTGAGGACCACGACCTGTGGATGGCCTTCTTCGAGGATCCTGACGGCCACACTCTAGCGGTGATGAGCGAGGTCTCGAAGGGATTCGATCCGATCCAGCGAAAAGTTGCGTCATGAGCGCCGCCGCCCCCATTCTTCCTGACCTTCGCCTGATCCAGGCCGCGACGGCGATTGACATTGCGTACACGCGCGATCGCCTCGCTGTCATTGCGGGCGCGCCTGGCAACCCCTTCGGCGTCGAGATTCGGGTTTACGGTGACACTGTACGAAACCTCCTCCTGTGCCTGGGAGTTCCATCACCCTGGGGAGCTCCACCGATGGCCAGACTTGCGCGCGTCGTTATCCCAGGCCTGC
>JADBZH010000101.1 GCA_020402585.1 Phenylobacterium sp.
ATCAGCACCCGGTTCTTCAGCTGGGTGAAGCCGAGATCGAGGGGCGAGAACATCAGCGGATAGCGGCTGGCGGACATGGGTTTCCTCTCCGGACGGTCACCGGGCTCTTCGGCTCGGCGGTTCGATCTACCATCCGGGAGGCGAGCCCCTTCTGTCAAACCTGACCCGGCGTCACAGGGCCGTCAGAGCCCCACGACACCTCCATTGGTGCGCACCACCGCGACCACGCCTGAGCGCGGACGACCGCTCCGGACGCCGGACTGGCTCTGGGGCCAGTTGCTGTCCGGTGCATTGGACGCGCCGTCCTCGCCAGGGTGCTGGATGCCGACGAAGAGGGTCCGTCCGTCGGGCGTGCTGTCCACGCCTGTGATCTCGCAGCCGACCGGGCCGGTCAGGAAGCGCTTGAGCGTGGCGGGCGTGGCGTTGGCGCCGGCGATCGTCGATTGGGTCGCCGTCGCCCCCGAGGCGCTGGTGTTGGTGATGGTCAGCGCCCTTCCGTCACCCACGACGCCGGGAAGCGCCGCCAGCATCTGGTTGTTGGTCCGGTCCGTAAAGGCGCCGTCATCGGTCTGAATCCACAGGAGGGGGCGGATCTGCCCACCGGGATTCTGCCCCCGTGAGAACCACAGTCCGTCAGGGCTGGAGAAGTCGTTGGAGGCGTCCAGTCCCGAGATGTTGACGTTCGGACCGGCGTCAATCGAGTCGGCGCCGAACAGGTAGATGTCCCAGCTAAAGGTAATCGCCGCGTTGTTGTCGCCGGTTTCGCGGAAACGGATGATGTGCCCGTTGGGGTTGCCGGAACTGGAACTGGCGCCGCGCGGAGCCACATAGTGGCGCGGGTTGGCGGCGTTGGTGCCGTTCAGCGGCCGAAGCGTGGCGCTGTTGTTGGTAAGGGTCAGGTACACCTCGCCATTGACGGGATTGACGGCGGTCCACTCGGGGCGATCCATCGGCGTCGCCCCGACGGCGTCAGCCGCCAGCCGGGTGTTGACCAGGATATCGGCCTGATCGGCGAAGACATAGGCGGCAGCGGATCCTACGGCCGGCCGCGCCGGAACCTGGCCGAAGACCAGAGGCAGCCATGTCCCGGTCCCATCCGCGTTGAAGCGGGCCACATAGAGGGTGCCGGCGTCGAGGTACTTGTCCCCCATGGCCAAACGGTCGGTTACCTGAGCGTCACTTGCCTGCCAGACTGCGTTCGAGACGAACTTGTAGAGGTACTCCGATCGGGCGTCGTCGCCCATGTAGACCACCACCTTCTGACCCGGGATCATCCGACCCTTCCAGGCGCCCTCATGGTTGAACCGGCCAAGGGCCGTCCGCTTGCGCGGGGTCGACGCAGGGTTGTAGGGGTCCATCTCCACGACCCAGCCAAACTGGTTGGGCTCGTTGCGATAGTCGGCGGTGGCGCTGGCCCCCTTGGCCCGCGCGTCCCAGCGGACGAACATCGGGCCCGTGGGCTGGGCCGACGACCAGCCATAATTGCCCGTGGTGCTGGTCACGCCATACCGGCGCAGCGCCGTCAGCTCGCGGGCGCTACGGGCGGCGTTGTCGGAGCCCGCCCCCGAATCGTCCCGCCTGAAGTAGCCGCTCCAGTTTTCCTCGCAGGTCAGCAGGGTGCCCCAGGATGTGTACCCATTGGCGCAGTTGTTGATCGTTCCGCGGCCTTCGACACCCGTTGGAGAGAAGACCGTGACCATCATCGCCGACCCCCGCGCGGGCCCATGTATCGTCATCGGCGTATTGGGCGTGACCATACGGTTGAAGGGGCTGTCCTTCACATAGGACCAGGTGCGATTGCCGGTGGTGTCCCGCACCTCGACGAAGCTCACGCCGTGGGCTTCGATTTCCTTCTGCGCCTCCGCCGCCGGGCGGGCGCCGTTACCGTCGACGGTCGGGCCGTTGGGATGCAGGTACTGGACGCTCAGGTTCTCGTGGTTCTGGGCCAGGACACCTCGGACGGAGCTGTTGTCGTCACGCATACCGCTCGGGCTCAGCCCGAAGTAGTAGAGGGCGTCGCCATGGTCGCCGATGCGCTGCGCGTAATTCGTGTCGGTCCCGTCGTTCTTGAAGGCAGGGACGGATGCGGCGATGGGGTCTCCGAGGGCGGTCACCACAGTGACGGCGTAGCCCGCAGGGACCGTGACAACATCATCGAAGTTCTTTGGCACCGCGGCGAAGGTCAATTGCGCCGGACTAACCGTGACGCTGACTTCGTCCGAGGCCACCGATGTGGTTCCGCTCTCGAATCGGAAGATCAGGGTCGTTGGCGTGGCGACGGCAGGGGCGATGAAGGTCGCGCGGCCGTTTCCTGCCTGAACCAGGTCAACCTTAGGTCCTGCAACCTGCGTGAACTGGCTGAATGGGGCGGGTCCAGCAGGATCAAATCCCGAAACGACACCCTGGAGCGTGATGAAACTGCCTGTCGTCGTTGCAGCGTCCTGTCCCGCATTCACGGTGATCGCAGCACCGGAAGCACCACTGTCGTCGTCAGTGCATGCGGCGAGAAGGCTCGTCCCCAGGAACGCGACTGCACTGGCGCGCAATCCGCCGAACAAGGCGGCCCGACGGGAGTACCGAACTTCCACGATACGGCTGAGCGACGGATTACCCGTCTGGTTGGTGTCGACATCGCCGTCGGAGTAGAAAGTATCCCGCTGGACCATTGGAGGCTCCCTTATGTGACGCCTCCAAACCATGATCCCGCATCATGACCGGACAAGGACAGTCCTCAGACGGTTTTCTGTCTCTTTGATGTCACCCCTGGGTCAGGAAGCCCCCCCGTCCGGTCTCAGGCGTACTCGAACCAGGCGTGGGAGACGACCGTGCGCGACAGCCCGCCGGAGGCCTCTTCCAGGCCCGTATGCATGGAGCCCATCAGCACCCGGTTCTTCAGCTGGGTGAAGCCGAGATCGAGGGGCGAGAACATCAGCGGATAGCGGCTGGCGGACATGGGTTTCCTCTCCGGACGGTCACCGGGCTCTTCGGCTCGGCGGTTCGATCTA
>JADBZH010000102.1 GCA_020402585.1 Phenylobacterium sp.
GCCCTCCTTGAAGGTCTCGTCCGGGAAGGGCGCGTCGTAGGCGGCGACCTCCTCAGGCGAGAGCTCCCGGGTGGTCCCCATGTTGATGATCCCGCCGATGGGCATGACCGGAATGGACTGGGACATGTTCAGCCAGGCTTCAAAGCCGGGGGTCAGGCCGCTGCCTACCGGAAGGCCGGTGTTCCCGGCGATCACGCCGGCGAAGCGCTCGGGAAAGGCGGCGACCAGGCGCAGGCCGATCAGGCCGCCCCAGTCCTGGCAGAACAGGACCAGGTCCTTCAGGTCGAGACCCACGAACCACTGGCTCATCCAGTCCACATGGCGCTCATAGGTGTAGTCGGTGCGGGCGGCCGGCTTGTCCGAGCGGCCAAAGCCGACCAGGTCCGGCGCCAGGACCCTGTGTCCCTTGGCGACCAACTGCGGGATGATGTGGCGATAGAGGTAGGACCAGGTCGGCTCACCGTGCATGAGCAGGACCGGGGCGCCGTCACGGGGGCCCTCGTCCACGTAGGCGATCCTCAGGCTGGCGCCATCCGGCCCATCGACCTGAGCGTAGCGGGGGGCGAAGCTCCAGTCTGCGAGACCTTCAAAACGCGCATCGGGGGTCCTCAAGACGTCCATTCCAGCCTCGCATGGGGCCCAGCGCCCGGTTCTGGTTGACATGCCCGCCGTCGCGGGGAAAGTAATGACAATAGCCGTGCCATTATCATCAGGCAGGGTCAAGCCGCGGCTGGCGGCGTCATTCGGGAAGGTCGTCACCGTGAAGCGCATCGCCGTCGTCATCGCCGGACTTCTTGCCCTCGTCCTCGCCGGGGCCTGGCTCTTCAGGGGGGAGATCGCCCTGCAGGCCATGGCCAGGACCATGGATCGCAACCTCGCCGCATCCCCCGCCGACGGGCTGCCGGACGGCCTGCATGTCGCCCTCTGCGGCTCGGGCTCGCCCATGCCGGACCCCAGCCGGGCCGGTCCCTGCACGGCGGTCCTGGCGGGAGAGCGGCTGTTCGTCTTTGACTCCGGCGCCGGGTCGGTGCGGAACCTGACCCTGATGGGCATGGCTCCGGCGAGGGTCGAGCGCGTCTTCCTGACCCATTTCCATTCCGACCATATCGACGGGCTGGGCGAGCTCATGCTCCAGCATTGGGCGGGGGGCGCCGCGAAGGCCCCCCTGCCTGTCCATGGGCCGACAGGGGTCGAGACCGTGGTCTCTGGCCTGATGACCGCCTATGACGCGGACCGGGGCTACCGGATCGCCCATCACGGAGAGACAGTGGTCCCGCCATCCGGATTCGGCGGCGAGGCCCGGCCCTTCGCGATCGCAAGCGAGCCCGTCCCGGTGACCCTGATCGACGAGCCGGACCTGAAGATCCGGGCTTTCGCCGTGGATCATGCGCCGGTCTCGCCGGCCGTCGGCTATATCGTGGAGTACAAGGGTCGCAAGGTGGTCATCAGCGGCGACACCGACATCGCGGCCAGCGTCGAGCAGGCGGCGCAGAATGCGGACCTGCTGGTCCACGAAGCCCTGTCCCTTCGCCTGGTCGGCCTCCAGAAGGCCGCAGCGGAGCGGGCCGGCCGGGCCAACCTGGTGAAGATATTCGCCGACATCACCGACTACCACGCCGACCCAGAAGCCATCGCAGCTCTCGCCGGAAGGGCGAAGGTCCGCTACCTGCTCCTGACCCACATCGTCCCGCCCCTCCCCCTTCGCGCGCTGGAGGGACCCTTCCTGGGCGACAGCCGGAAGATCTTCGACGGTCCGGTGCGCGTGGGCCGGGATGGCGACATGATCACCCTGCCCGCGGGGTCCGCAGACATCCGCCACTCCAACCGCCTTCGTTGATCAGGAGCCCCGCCATGACCGACCCCGTCGCCCTCTCCGGCGCCCCCGGATCGCCCTACACCCGCAAGATGCTGGCGGTGCTGCGCTACCGTCGCATTCCCTATCGCTACCTGATCGTCTCGAACCCGGCGCTTGCGGAACTGCCGAGGGCCAAGGTGCCCCTGCTGCCAACCTTCTACCTGCCGGGCGCTGACGGCGCCCTTGAGGCGGTGACGGACTCCACCCCCCTCATCCGGCGGTTCGAGCAGGAGCGCGGCGAGCGCAGCCTTGTGCCCGCAAACGCCGCCCTCGCCTTCCTGGACGCCCTGATCGAGGACTATGCCGACGAGTGGCTGACCAAGGCCATGTTCCACTACCGTTGGGCCTACGCCGCGGACATCGCCAAGGCCTCGGCCATACTGCCTTGCTGGCGGGGGCTCTCGGTTCCCGACGCGGACCTGGCTGAGCGCGGGCGCGCCGTCGCCGAACGGCAGATCGGACGGCTCCGGTATGTCGGGTCCAACGCTGTCACCGGCCCCATTATCGAGGCGAGCTACAAGCGCTTCCTGGAGGCCTTTGAAGACCATCTGCGGGTCCTGCCCTACCTGATGGGTCGACGACCGGGCGCCAGCGACTTTGCGACCTATGGGCAGCTGACCCAGCTGGCGGAATTCGATCCGACGCCCGCCGCCCTGACCCTGTCGGTCGCCCCGCGGGTCACCGCCTGGGTCGGCATGATGGAGGACCAGTCCGGCGTGGAGCCTGCCGACGGGGACTGGATCGATCCGGCGAACCCGCCGCCGACCCTGAAGGCCCTGTTGCAGGAGATCGGTCGGGTCTACACCCCGGTCATGCTGGCCAACGCCCGGGCGGTGGCGGCCGGCGCCGCGGAGGTCGCCGCCGAGGTTGACGGGCAGGCCTGGAGCCAGCAGCCCTTCCCCTACCAGGCCAAGTGCCTGAAGACGCTGAGGGAGGCGCATGCCGCCCTGGCCCCGGACGCCCGTGCGATCGTGGACAGCGCCCTTGACGGAACCGGCTGCGAGGCCCTTCTGGCGGGATGACCCGCGAGACTCAGCAAACCGACGGCCGGCGACGGCGTGGCGAGGACAGCCGCGAACGCATCATAGCGGCCATGCTGGCCTTCGTGCGCGAGGGGGAGGTAGCGCCCGGGGCCGAGCGCGTGGCCATCCGCGCCGAGGTGGGCCTGAGGACCGTCTTTCGCCACTTCCGCGACATGGACAGCCTCTATGCGGAGATGAGCAGCACCATCGAGGGCGAGCTCTCAGACCTGGCGACCCGGCCCTTTCAGTCCCCGGACGAGACGGGACGCCTTTCGGAGATCATCTCGCGCCGGGCCGAAGCCTACGAGAGGATCTTCCCCTTCAAGCACGCCTCGATCACGCACCGGCACCGGTCGGACTTCCTGGCGCGCGGCCATGCCCAGATGGTGTCCCACCTCAGACAGGACCTGGCCAGAGACCTCCCCGTCGCCTGCGCCGAGCCCGGCCGGCTGGAGGCCCTCGACCTGCTCCTCAGCTTTGAGGCCTGGTCCCGTCTCCGGCGCGAGCAGGGTCAGTCTCGGGAAAACGCCGAGGCCATCGTCCGCAGACTGGCGACAGCCCTCCTGACGACGCCCTGAAGCGAGCCCAAAGGGGGTCACGCCATTGACCCGCCGGCCCTTTTCCGTCGGATTAACAATCAGCTTCTAGGCTTCGCCGGACAGGGGGGAGACGGGACATGAGGCCCTTCAAGTTCATTTCGGCGGCCGCCATCGCGGCCCTTCTGTCCGGCTGCGGGGTCGCGGGGGCGGATTGCGCAAGCGAGGCGTCCCAGCAGGTGATCCTCTCCATCCTGCGAGAGCAGGTCGGGAAGGCCGCTGAGGCCGATCTCGAGGCCGAGGATGGGACCCGCCTGGCGGGCAGCTCCAGGATCGGGGCCACGGTCGCCGAGCTCGAGATGACCCTCGAGGACATCCGGACGACCAAGAAGGATCCGGACAGCACCAAGCGGTTCTGCGCGGGAACCGCCCGGATCGTGGCGCCCCTCACCATGATCCAGGACGCCGATCAGACCCGGAAGCTGCTGGACATGGGCGACGTCGACAGCCTGTTCGAACAGGCGGGCCTGAAGCGTTCGGCCGACGCCCTCTCCTTCGACATCGAGTACAGCGTCCAGCCTACCGACAAGCGGGACAAGATTTACGGCGAGGTCGATGGGGCGGGGTTCCAGCTGACCGCCCTGGGCCAACTGGTCGGCGCCCACCTCGCGCGGCGCGAGATCGAGGGCGCCACCCAGGCCAAGGCGGCCCAGGACGCGGCCGCCGCCGCCAAGACCGCCCGGCAGGTCCAGGCCGCGCAGCAGGCGGATCTCGATCTCTCAGCCGCCGAGAACAAGCTGGCCGCCCAGAAGATCAACGCCTTATGGAGAGCCCTGCCCGACGACACCCGGAGCCAACTCCTGGAGTTGCAACGGGCCTGGGTGCGCAAGAAGGCGGCCGACTGCGACATCGAGGCGGCGGGAGCGTCCGCCGAGGCCGTCCCCCGGGAAGCGGCCCGGCTGCGATGCGATACGCGGATGACGCTGGCCCGCTTCGACGAACTGCAATCCCTTCTGGAGTGACCTGGCCATGATCGACCTCTCGACAGCCACCGCGACCGAGGCCCTGGACGCCCTGGCCCGCGGCCTCATCACCAGCGAGGCCCTCCTGGCCGCCCAGCTGGAGCGGGTCGAGAGGTTCAATCCGGTCCTCAACGCGGTGGTCGCCCTTGACGTCGACGGCGCCTTCCGCGCGGCCCGCGCCGCCGACGAGGCTCGCCGGCAGGGGCGCCTGACCGGTCCCCTCCACGGCCTGCCGATGACCATCAAGGACATCTTCGCGACCCGGGGACTGGTCACCACCTCGGGCCATGTCCCCCTGGCCGACTACACGCCCGAGGCGGACGCCCCGGCGGTGGCCGCGCTGCGGGCGGCGGGCGCCGTGGTCTTCGGCAAGACCAACCTCCCGGAGTTCGGCGGGGACATCCAGAGCTACAACGACATCCATGGCCTGTGCCGCAACCCCTGGAACCCGCAACGGACGGCAGGCGGTTCTTCCGGCGGCTCAGGCGCCGCGCTGGCCGCAGGCATGACCCTGCTGTAGCTGGGCAGCGACATTGGCGGATCCATCCGCGTGCCCTGCCACTACAATGGCGTCTTCGGTCACAAGCCCACCTGGAACGCCGTGGACCGCTTTGGCGAAGGCCCGCGGCCGCCGGTCTGGGCGCACGCCCTGATGGACCTGGTGGTCGCCGGACCCATGGGCCGGTCGGTCGCCGACATCCGCCTGGGACTGGACGTGCTGACCGCCGTGACCACCGGCGGCATCCCGGGCGCCCGACTTCCACCCGCCTCCCCCCGCGCCCATTCGGCCCGGGGCCTGAGGGTCGCCATCCATGTGGAGGACCCCGCTGCGCCGACGTCGACGGCCTGCAAGACCGCCGTGCGCGAGGTCGGCGCCCGCCTGGCGGCGGCTGGGGCGATCGTGTCGGAACCCGGCCTTCCCGGTCCCTCCCTGGCCGAACAGAACGGCCTCTATCGCGAGCTCCTGAACGCCGCCATGTCGCCGGGCTACGCCGCCAGCCACCAGGACTGGAAGGCCGCCGACGAGCGGCGGCACCGGCTCCGGGCGGACTACGCCCGGTTCTTTGGGGACTACGACATCCTGCTGGCGCCCATCGCCCCGACCCCGGCCTTTCCGCACGTGATCGAGGGGGCCCTGGGAGCCCGGAAGCTCAACGTGGATGGCGTCGAGGTCGCCTATCTGCGGCACCTGGTCTGGGCGGGCCTGGCGACCCTTCCGGGACTGCCCGCGACCGCGATCCCCGTCGCCCTTTCGGACGAGGGCCTGCCCATCGGCCTGCAGGTGATCGGGCCCCTCTGGGGCGACATGACGACACTGGCGGTGGCTGGCCTCATTGAGACCCTGAACGGCGGGTTCCGTCCGCCTCCGGGCTACTGACCCTCAGAAGCCCCGGGAAATGGAGATCCGCACCGTGCGCGGGGCGCCGGGCTGGATGTTGTTGTCGCCATGGCTGGTCGGCGACCAGGTGATGTCGCCCAGGTTCTCGACATTGAGCTGGAGGCGGTAGTCCTCGCCCACCCGCAGGAAGACCGCGCCGTCGACCCGGGTGAAGCCCGGCAGGGTCACCGTGTTGGAGATCGAGGCGAACATGTCGCCCTGGTGGATCACGCCGAGGCCCAGGGAGAGGCGGGGCGTCACCTCCACCTTGTTCCAGAGCGAGGCCGTGAACTCCGGGGTCAGGGCGGCGTGGCGGCCCACCGGCGCGGCGGCGGTCTGGCGGGTGATGCGGGCGGACTGCACCGCCATCGTGGCCACGGTTTCCCAGCGGTCCGTGACCTTGCCGCTGAGCCCGAGCTCAAGGCCCGTACTGCGCTGGGCGCCCGTCTGGACAACGCGCCCGGGGACGAGGGGATCCGGGGCCTGGGTGTTCTCGCGCTCGAGTTGGTAGACCGCGCCGGTGGCCATCAGGCGGGGGGTCAGATCGATCTTGAAACCGGCCTCGAGGTTGCGGAAGGACTCCGGCTTCAGGCTCTCCGTGGAAACCGACAGGCTGGCGAACTGGTCGCCCGAAGCCGGAAGGCTGGACACCGAATAGCTGGCGTAGATCGAAAGCGGGTCAACGGGCCGCACCACCAGGCCAAGCCGCGGCGACCAGATCCGGTCGGTGCGCGAGAAGTCCCGCCGGCCAGTGACCGAAGCCCGCTCGTCGCGCAGGTCCAGGCTGAAGACATCGTAGCGCAGGCCGGCGATCAGCTGGACCCGCGGACCCAGGTCGGCCTGGACCTGGGCGAAGAGGGCGGCGACATCCGCCACGCCGGTGTTCTGGGCGTCCGATCCGGCATTGGCGTAGGCGATCGGCAGATTGCGGCGGGTGGGCTCGGAAACCGGAACGCCAGTCAGGGTCGTCGATCCCGCAGGGCCGCCGAAGCGACCCGTCTCGCGCAGGTTGCGGGTGTCCTGCCGGCCGACCTCAAGCCCGGCGACGATCGTGCGCCGCGCGCCGTCCGTCCCATGTGTCCAGACGAGGTCGGACTGGCTGAAGACGTTGGTCCGTTCCGTGAAGCTCCGGTAGGCCTGGAGGGGATAGGTGGTCGCCCGCCCCTGCGCGTCGGCCACGGCGGCGCCCGAGGCGTAGACATTGCCGTAGCCTTTGTCATACGCACCCCAGACGGTGCGGTGCCGAAGGGTCAGGTCTGCATTGAGCGGCAGGTCGAAGGCCAGGCGCGCGGAGTCGGCCTCGACGCGGGACCAGCTCTGGGTGGGGTCGCCAAAGTAGGCGTTGACCGGGATGGCGAGAGGGCGACCCAGGAAGGACGGGGCGCCCCGGTCAATGGTCCGGTCATCCACGAAGCGCTCGAAAGTCAGGGTGGCGGTGAAGCCGTTGGCGCCCTGGTAGGTCACCGAGGGATTCACGCCCCAGCGCTCCAGGTTGACGAAGTCACGATAGCTGCCCGAGCGTTCGTGCATCAGGTTGACCCGCGCCGAGACCGTCTCGGTCATCGCCGCACCAAGGTCGCCGACCATGCGGCGGTGCTCGAAGTCACCGCCCTCGAGGCTCAGGCCCACATGCCGGCGACCGTCCGCCACCCGGGTCACGCGATTGATGACCCCGCCGCCGCCGCCGCGCCCGAAGATCATGGCGTTCGGCCCCAGCAGCACCTCGACCCGCTCGGTATTGTAGAGGTCGCGGTAGTACTGGACATCGTCGCGGACGCCATCGACGAAGAAGTCGGCCGTGGAGGCGTTGCCGCGCAGGTTGGGCGCGTCCCTGTGCCCTTCTCCCTGGCCGATGGTGGCGCCCGGGACATAGCGCAGGACATCGGCCATGGACTGCATGGCCTGGTCGCGGATCAGCTGGGACGAGACCACGCCGACGGACTGTGGGATGTCGCGAAGGTCCGCTGCAACCCGCAGGGCGGTGTCGAGGCGTTCGGGCAGGTAACCGTCATCCACATGGGCGGTGATGATGAGCGGTGAGACCTGCGCCACCTCCTCCTCGGCATGCGCCGCCACCGCCCCGAAGGCGAGGGTCGCAAGGACAAGGAGGGAAACCTGGGAACGCATACAAAGCCTGACACGAAGTGCGAATGTAAATGACAATCGTTCCTAACAAGGACTCGCTCAGACGTAAATGCGAATTATTCTCAGATATTGACGTGCGTCTCGGGAGCTTCGCCTTTCCCGCGTCGCCGGCCGATCTCGCGCAGCGAAGCAAGTCGTTCTGCGATGGGGATCCGAACACGCTCCCGGAACCGGACGGGGGTCCGTTGGCGAATCACACCAACTCGGGTTTCGCTGTGCGCTTGGTAGGGAATCGCAGGTGAGTGGAAGATCACAAAGGACCGTTGACGGTTCCATCGGGCGGCGCGCTGTTGTGGGCGCGCTCCTGGGAGCCTCAGGACTGGCGGCCGGAGGCGGATGTTCAGTGCAACCAGACGTCACCCGACTTGCAGCGCATCCACAGCCACCCGGAACGATCACCTCCCTTGAGCGGCTGGGTTGGCACCCCGCCTTGGTCGGCCGCGTCGTTCTTGGGCTTGCAGGCGTCTCGCCTGACATCCCGGTCGAGTATGGCTTCACACCCTACCGACTGACCTACTGGTCGGAGACAAACGGAGCGCCAGTGCTCGTCTCAGCGCTGGTCAGCCTCCCCAATGGGAGGCCTCCGCGCGGCCATGTTCTCTGGATGCACGGAACCAATCCTGCACGTTCAGCGTCGATTTCACGCCCGAGCCTTCAGGAAGGCGTCGCCGTTTCAGCGGCCTTCACAGGGGGGGGCTACGCCCTGATCGCGCCGGACTTGGTCGGACTCGGGGTCTCATATTCGCCGCAGGCCTACCTTTACAATCCGAGCACAATGTCGGTCACGCTCGACCTTCTTCGGATTGTAGCAAGGGGTCTGGGCGGACGTCTTCCGGCTGGCGGTGGAGAGCTCTTCATTGCAGGCTTTTCCCAAGGCGGGCACGACGCGGCTGTCATCCAACGTGCGCTGGAGTCTGCAGAGCGCCCTTCGATGCGGGTCAGGGCGACAGCGGCGATTGCGGGCGCGTATGACCTTGCCGGGATCTCAATTCCCTTCGCGCTCAAGGGGCGATCCGAAGGTTCCTCGACGTACCTGGGATTGGCGGCCCAGTCCTGGGCGACCTACTACGGACACCCCTTGGAAACGCTCATGACAGAGCCCGCCACCAAGCTTGTCAGGCAGGCCCTGGACGGAACCCATGGAGCGGATGTTCTGAAGCTGTTGCCGCGTGATCCGCGCGAAATGTTCAGGTCAGACTTCCTCGACGCACAGGCGAACGGCGGCAGTCACTGGTTTCTTGACGCAGCCCGCGCCAACGAAGCTTGGAACTGGATGCCAAAGGCTCCCTTCCGGGCCTATTACGGAACCCAGGACGTGGATGTCTCGCCGCAGGAATCGATCGTCTTCGCTGAAGCATCGGCCAAGCGTGGAGGGAACGCCACGGCGGTCGATGTGGGGCCCTTTGGTCACGGAGAGTCCGTGCTTCACGCTGTTCCCCTCATCCGCAAATGGTTCGATGAGCTCAGCACCACCGCCTAGTAGCTCTTTGGCGGGACATCTGGACAGGAGGATCGGGAGAGCAAGGGGCAACCTGCCGCAGACACTGGCGGTCACGGAGGATCGCCACCAAGTAATGGGGACCGGCTGGGCTGGGACTGAAGGCAGCTTTAGCACGCCTCCGGGAAACCCACGTCTCCGCGGACCCGGGGAGCTGGCCCCAGGGCGGTTTCGCCACCTCTGATGCTCTAAGGCGCTGATGGTCTCTTCCGCTCATTCCCTGCCCTGGCGACATCCGCTGGAGGCCTTCGCCGGCCTTAGGGACACGCCCTTCTCCCTGCTCCTGCTTGGAGATGGCGAACAAGGCCGCTGGAGCTACATCCTCGCCCATCCCCGCCGGGCGTCCTTGCACCAGGCGGCCGAGGAGGCCCTGCAATGGGCGCAAGTGCAGCTGGCGACCTTCGAGACCGGGACCTCAGCCCCGGAAGCGCCTCCGCTCCGGATGGGGGTGGCTGGCTTGCTGGGCTATGATCCAGGATGTCCCAAGGCCGGGCCGCCATCGGCGGTGGCGCTCTACGACCTCGTCCTCGCCTTCGATCACCAGACCCGGATCGCTTGGCTGCAGGCGGCTCCCGGCGCCTGTCCAGACCGCCGTGCGGCCCTCCTGTCAGGCCTGGCGGCGCCCTCGCGACCGCCCGCAGGCCCGACCGGCCGGGTGACGGACGTGGAGCCGCGGGCGAACTTCGGGCGCAAGGTCGAGGCTGTGCGCGCGCGGATCGCCTGCGGTGAGTTCTACCAGGCCAACATCTCCCGCCAGTTCGAGGGCCGGCTGGGGCCCGGGGATCATCCCTTCGACCTGTTCCGGCGACTTGCGCGCTCCAGCCCCGCCGCCTTCGCCGCCTATGTCCGGCTTCCCGGCTGCGCCATTGTCTCCAACTCGCCCGAACGCCTGGTCCGGGTCCAGAGGACGGATGCGGGGCGGATGGCGCTGGCCAGCCCCGTCAAGGGCACGGCGCCGCGCGGGGCGAACCCGATGGAGGACGCCTGCAACGCCAAGGCCCTCCTGGCCAGCGACAAGGACCGGGCGGAGAACCTGATGATCGTCGACCTCATGCGCAACGACCTGTCGACCGCCTGCACGCCGGGCACGGTGCGCACGCCCCACCTCTTCGAGCTTTCGACCCTGCCCAACGTCCACCATCTGGTCTCCCACGTGGAGGGTCGACTCCGGGACGACAGGTCCGCCCTGGACCTCCTGGAGGCCTGCTTCCCCGCCGGGTCCATCACCGGGGCGCCCAAGCGCCAGGCCATGACCGCCATCCACGAGATCGAAGGGGCGCCGCGCGGGGCGGACTATGGCTCGATCTTCTGGGCCAGCGGGGCCGGGGAACTCGACGCCAGCGTCCTGATCCGCACCGCCACCTGCCGGGAGACGCCGGAGGGCTGGTCCGCCGCCTTCCGGGTCGGCTGCGGGATCACCTCGGACTCCGATCCCGAGGCGGAGACCCTGGAGACCGAGGCCAAGGCCCAGCGCCTCCTGCAGGCCATCTGCGGAGCGGCGACATGATCGCCTGGCGGGATGGCGAATGGATCGAGGACGGCGATGTCCTGCCGGCGGACGACCGGGGGCTCACCCTCGGCGACGGCCTGTTCGAGACCCTCCTGGCGGTGGAGGGCGGGCTGGCGCACGCGGCGCTGCACTTCCGGCGCCTGGCCGCATCCGCCGCCGCCCTCGGCCTGCCGCCGCCGCCCGAGGCCAACTGGCTGGAAGCCGTCGCCCGGGAAACCCTCGCCCGGAACCGCCTGGACCGGGGAAGAGCCGCTGTCCGCCTGACCCTGACCGCGGGGCGTTCGGCCCGGGGGCTGGCGCGGGACCCGTCCGCCGCCGCCCGGCTCCTCGTCACCGCCAGCCCGGCGCCGGAGGCCGGGACGCCCGTCCGCCTCGCCACGGTCTCGGTGCGCCGCAATCCCGCCTCTCCCGCCTCGCGCCACAAGACCCTGTCCTACATCGACAGCGTCATGGCCCTCAGGCAGGCGCATGAGGCCGGCGCCGACGAAGCCGTGATGTTCAACACGCGCGGACGCCCGGCCTGCGCGGCCGCCGCCAACCTCGTCTTCCGGATCGACGGCGAGATGGTCACGCCGCCCCTCTCCGAAGGCGTCCTGGCCGGGACCACCCGGACCCGCCTGCTGGAGGCCCTGCCAGAGATGGTGGAGCGGCGCCTGACCCGGGCAGAGGCGCGGAAGGCCGACGCCCTTGTCCTGACCAACGCCCTGCGCGGCATCCGCCCGGCCCTGTCCTGGGATGGCCGGGACCTGCCCGGGAGCGGCGCGCTGAAGGCCCGACTGGAAGCCGGGCTTTCCCTTGCGGAAGAGACTGATAGTCTCGGCTGACATCCGCCAAGGAGGCCGCCATGTCCACGGAAACCCCCGCCCCGATTGACCCCGAGCTGCTCCGAAAGGCGCAGAAGCGCGTGGCCCTGCGGATGGGCTTCTTCAGCCACGCCCTGGTCTATGTGGCGGTGAACGCCGGCCTGTTCGCGCTCAACATTTTCCAGGGCGGCCCGCTCTGGTCATTCTGGCCGCTGGCGGGCTGGGGGATCGGCCTTGCCGCCCACGGCCTGGCGACCTGGTTCTCCCTGAATGGCGACGGCCTGCGCGACCGGATGCTGAAGCAGGAAATCGACCGGCTTAACCAGGGCCGCTAGGGCCCTCAGGACTCGCGCTTCGGCTTGCCCCGAAATGGCGCGCCCCGGGGCGTGGGGCCGTCGTTCGGCTTGCGCTTCGGTCCCGTCCGCGCGACCGGGCCCGGACCTGCCGGCCGGGGCTTTCCCTTCCAGGGACGATCGCCCGGGGAGACCGCGGGGCGGTCACCCTTTGGGAAGGGCGCCTTCTTGAACGGCTTCTTCTTGAAGGGCGGCTTCTCGAAAGGCGGTTTCTCGAAAGGCGGCTTCTGGAAGGGTTGGGGCGCGCTTGCCGCCACAGCTTCCCCGGCATCGGGACGGGGCGCCCGTCGGGGGCGGGGCGGGGCGGAGACGCTCTCACCTGCAGGTTCGAACTCCCGGCGGGGTCGAGGGGGACGCGGGGGGCGGACGTCGGCGCCCGGCGCCTCCGATGGCGCGATCCGCGTCCCGTCCGGAAGCGGCGCAGCAATGGCGGCGGCGAAGGCGGGCGAGACCTCCCGGGCGATCTCGAAGCGGGTCTCGCCGTCCAGGATCCGGATGTTGCCGATGTCGCGCTTGGTCACCCCGCCCGCCCGGCAGATCTTGGGGATCAGCCACTTGGGGTCCGCGCGGTCCCTACGGCCGATGTCGATGCGGAACCAGTCCATGTCGCCGGGCTCGCGCCGGGGACGCGGCTCGCCGGCCGCCTCGGGCTTCCAGCGGGAGGGTGCGTCGTCCTGGACATCCTCGGGGGGCGGCAGCTTCTCGCGGTAGAGCCGCATGAGGGCGCCGGCGACCTGTTCGGGCGACAGGCGCTCCAGGAGGCGGCGGCCCTCGGCCAGGCAGTCCTCGTCAGGGGGCGAGACCAGCAGCGGGTCCTCCAGCATGCGCTGGCGGTCCTTCTCGCGGATCTCCTCGGCGGTCGGCGGGCCTACCCACTCGGCGCGGATGGAGGCTGACTGGAAGAGGAGTTCGGCCTTGCGACGCCGGGCCCGAGGGACCAGCAGGACCGAGACGCCCTTGCGCCCCGCCCTCCCCGTCCGGCCGGACCTGTGAAGCATCCCCTCGACATTGGCGGGGACCTCGGCGTGGATGACCAGGCCCAGGTCGGGCAGGTCGAGGCCGCGGGCGGCCACGTCGGTGGCGACGCAGACCCGTGCGTGCCCGCCGCGCAGGGCCTGGAGGGCCTCGGAACGCAGGTCCTGGGTGAGTTCGCCCGACAGACCCACCACCGAGAAGCCGCGCTCGCGCAGGGTGGCGGTGAGGTGCTTCACCCGCTCGCGGGTGTTGGCGAAGACCAGGGCCCCGGGCGCCTCGTAGAACCGCAGGAGGTTCACGACCGCCAGGTCCACCTGGTTGGGCAGGACGCGGACGGCGCGGTATTCGATGTCGCCGTGCGGGGAGTCCCGGTCGACAGTGTCGATGCGCAGGGCGTCGCGCTGGTAGGCCGAGGCCAGGCGGACGATCTCGCGCGGCAGGGTGGCCGAGAACAGGAGGGTGCGACGGTCGGCGGGCGCGGCCTCGAGCAGGACGGTCAGGTCCTCCTGGAAGCCCATGTCCAGCATCTCGTCGGCCTCGTCGAGCACCACCGCCTTCAGGGCGGAGAGGTCCAGCGCCCCGCGTTCCAGGTGGTCGCGCAGACGCCCCGGCGTGCCGACAACGATGTGGCCGCCCCTCTGGAGGGCCCGCCGCTCGGCGCGGGGGTCCATCCCCCCGACGCAGGACAGGAGGGTCGCGCCGGCCCCGGCGTAGAGCCAGGACAGCTCGGCGTTCACCTGGAGGGCCAGCTCCCGCGTGGGGGCGATGACCAGGGCGGCGGGCGCCCCGGCCTCTCCGAACCGTTCGGAAAGGCCCAGCAGGGTGGGCGCCAGGGCAAGGCCGAAGGCGACCGTCTTGCCCGACCCGGTCTGGGCCGAGACCAGGAGGTCGCGGTCCTCGGAGGCCTCAAGCACCTGGGCCTGGACGGGGGTGGGCTCGGCATAGCCGCGTTCGGAGAGCGCGCGGTCAAGCGCCGGATGACTGGCGGGAAAAGGCATGGGGGGCGCCTATAGCACGCCAGGAGCGGAAGGCTTGCGGAAAGGTGGGCCCGAGCCGGCGGCCGGCGAAGGGCTCAATACCTTGGCGTTGGACCTCCGAGGCCCCGCCTGACCCCGGATAGATATATGTTCTCTTTTTGTTCTTTTCAGGTGCGCTGTGATGTGAGAAGCTTCTGAACGAGGGGAGAGGATGGAGAGACGGCATGGCGCAGGCGCAACGACGGGCGGATAGACCGGCTGGCGAGTCCATAGAGGCCTTCATGGCCCGAAGGATGAGGGAGGTCACAGGGTTTCGCGGCGGATTTCGTGACGTCGCCCCTATCCTGGCCCCTATCCTGGCGCGCTCCCTGATACCGGGCCCGGCCGGTCTGGTCGCCGGGGCCCTGCTGGCGAAAAGACAGAACCCTGGCAGGACGCAGGGGCGTCCAAGGGACCGCGATCTTCCGCCAGCGAGACCGCCGTCAGCGGCTCCGGTCCAGGCCATCATAAAGGTTGAGCCGGCCAAGAGCGTCGCACCGACACGATCAGCCGCCACGAGATCAGCGACGACCCCGGTCGAGGACTGGCTTGACCACAGCCCTGAGGCCAAGTCGATCGCCGGTGATCTCGTCAGGAGGGGCGCCATCATCCCCGGCTTTGCGAGGGGCGGCTGGCACACCTTTGAGGATTTGGTCGGCGGCGCGGTCGCCGGCGTGAAGCTTCTCAACGCCCCGGATTCCGGAACCTGGCAGGCGGCCAAGGACGGTCTCGCCCGGGTCGCCGACGCCAGCGCAGCGGCCGGCAGGGAGGCCCTTGAGAACCCGTCCGCCGCGATCGCCCGGGCGGAGGCCGGGCTGCAGAACTGGGGGGAGGACCTTGCGGTGAAGACGCTTCCCTGGAAGACCCCGGTTGAAGACACCTTCAGGGGCGAGATCGACCGCCAGGTCAACATCGGCCTGAACCAGGGGGAACTGCTCTTCGACACCGCCTCTCTTTTCGCGGGCGGCGCCGCGATCAAGGGACTTTCCGGTGCGGGGAAGGCGGCGAAGGGGATGAAGACCGTCGAGCATTATGTCGCTCGGGGCGTTCCTTACTCGACCGCCCAGTATTTCGTGCAGCCCTATAAGGGGATGGGGCATCACTACCTGCCCCGCCGCATCCGGCTTCCGGAGAGTCTCGGCGGGGGCCCGATACCCCCGGCGATCAGCGACAGTCCCTTCTTCCTCCTGAAGCCCAAGGGCATTCAGATGGGCGACTTTTATGAATTGCATTACCGGGTCGATCCCCACTTCAGTGGCGGACGGGTTCCCAGACGCTTCGGCAATGTCGCAGGCTGGAGCGGCAAGAAGCTGGGATGGGAGAAGGAGGACGCCCTTGGCCGCATCTGGTACGGCGCCCCCGACCCGTTGAAGTACACGGCGGGCGGCGCACTTGGGACAGGCGTGATCGGCTTAGGCGCCTGGGTGGATGAACACGATGGCGAGGAGAAACGTCGATGATGATAAGGCCTTGGGCGGAATTTGAGACAACGTTCCCGAGCGACCAGATCGATAGCGAGGATGAAATGGACATCCTGCAGTATCCGGGAAAATTCCTCTCGGAGACCCTGGGCGAGATCCTGCAGGGTTTCGGCTGCGAGATCGTCGACCTGATCTACCTTCACGAACGTGGATGGGAGCTTCACTTCAAAGGCGGGCCTAATGGGCGCTCGGTCTTCGGCATCCGCGTCACCCAGATCGACAAGTACCTGATCGGCCTATTCCAGACGAGCTGGTTCCGAACCACCTTCGCCCCCCGTCATCCAGACTTCGTCTCCGTGGTCGCGAAGCTCGCCGACGCCCTTGCGGCGGACGCCCGGTTCAAGGAGGTGCGCTGGTTCGCCCAAGAGGAGATCCACAGCGGAATTCCCGGCGCCCTGCGGCCCGTGGAGGGCTGATTGGCGGGCCTGGTGCGTGGGACGGCTGTTGACCCGCCCCCGGGCGCAGGGTCCAAGTCGGCGCCATGTCCCAGACCCTGAACCGCATCGCCATCGTCGGCGCCGGCCTTTCCGGCCTGTCCTGCGCCGCCCAGCTCTCACGGAGCGGGCGCGAGGTCCGACTGTTCGACAAGGCCCGGGGCCCGGGCGGGAGGATGTCGACCCGACGGGTGGAGACCGCCCTGGGGACCGTCAGCTTCGACCACGGCGCCCAGTATTTCACCGCCCGAGGGAAGCGTTTCCGCGCCGAGGTCGACCGCTGGGCGGCTGAAGGCCTCGCCGCACCCTGGCCGTCAGCAGGCCCGGAGGCCTGGGTGGGGGTCCCCGGCATGAACGCGCCGGTCAAGGCCCTCGCCGAGGGTCATTCCGTAGCCTGGAACACGGTGGTGGAATCCCTGGCCCGAGACGGGGAGGCCTGGCGGCTGAAGACCCCGGAGGGCCTCTCAGACCCCTTCGACGGCGTGGTCCTGGCCCTGCCGGCCGAGCAGGCCGCCGCCCTTCTCCGGGACCCTGATCCCGGAATGGCTGCGCGCGCCGCGGCGTCCTCGACCGCGCCCTGCTGGACGGTGATGGCGGCCTTCGAAAGCCGGCTGGACCTGGAGATCGACACCCTGAGGGATGAGGGCCGTCTCGGCTGGGCGGCGCGCAATTCGTCCAAGCCGGGACGCCAGGGCCCCGAGGCCTGGGTCCTGCAGGCGGATCCCGACTGGTCGCGCGAGCATCTGGAAGCCCCTGCGGAGACGGTCATCGAGGCGCTTCTCGGCGACCTCGCCCGCCGGATGGGGGCGCCGCTTCCCGATCGGGTGCTCGTCCAGGCTCACCGCTGGCGTTACGCCCGGTCCTCCGTGGGAGAGGATCTCGCCCTCTGGTCTGCAGATCGCCGGCTGGGCTGCTGCGGCGACTGGCTGTCCGGCCCCCGGATCGAATGCGCCTGGGACTCCGGCGAGGCGTTGGCCCGGCTCATGACCAGCGTTTCGGGGGCATGACAGGCCCGCGGATTGCGGGTTAGGATTCCCCAAATCCGCCCCGAGCCATGAGGGCGGCCGGAGGAAGCCCCATGAACGCCCCCGCCCTGACCAAGCACGTCCCCCTCCCCGCGGTCCGACGCACCCGTTATGGCGCCTTCGAGGTGAACCCGATCTCGCCGCACATCGGCGCCGAGATCCGGGGGGTGGACCTGTCCCGGCCGATGACGCCCGAGCTCCTGGCCGACATCCGCGCCGCCTGGGCGGACTGGCTCGTCCTGGTCTTCCGCGACCAGACCCTGGACCGCGAGGCGCACAAGGCCTTCAGCCGCAACTTCGGACACCTGCATGTCCACCCCATGCACCATGGCCGGCCGGACCAGGACCCCGAGATCCTCACCGTCAAGACCACCGCCCAGTCGCCATTCACGGCAGGGGAGGCCTGGCACACCGATGTCAGCTGCGATCCCATCCCGCCCCTCGCCTCCCTCCTCTACATCACCGAGACCCCGGAGAGCGGCGGCGGCGACACCCTGTTCGCCAACATGTACATGGCCTTCGAGATGCTCTCGCCGGCCATGCAGGGCTTTCTGGAGGGGATGTGGGCGGTCCACGACGGCGCCCTTCCCTATGTCGGCAACTACAAGTCCGTCCCGCCCGAGGGCGGCTATCCGCGCACCCGCCATCCCGTCGTGACCCTTCATCCGGATACGGGTCGCAAGGTGCTGAACGTCAATTCGGGCTTCACCACCCACATTGAGGGCCTGCACCGCTGGGAGAGCCGCGCCCTGCTGGACATGTGCTTCGGCCTGCTCCAGCGCGAGCCCAAGCTGCACTGCCGGGTGCGATGGGAGCCCAACACCCTGACCCTTTGGGACAACCGCTGCACCCAGCACCATTCGGTCTGGGACTACTATCCCTTCTCCCGCTACGGCGAGCGCGTCTCGGTGCTCGGGGACTCCGCGCCGGGGCCGGCGGTCGCTGCGGCATAGATCAGGCTCCGACAAGTGGGAACCGGTTATCGGATCGAGATCTGACCCGACCGATCCCGGGTGCGCGGCCGAGGAGCGGCCCCGCGCGCCGGCCTCCCGCCTCAGAGAGTCCGGATGCCGACCTCCTCCATGAACCCGGAGAATGTCCGAGCGTCCGGTTTCAGGCGGCGAAGGGGTTTCGCGTCGAAGGCGAAGCCGACCTCGTTGTGCCACTTCAGCTGGGCTGCAAACTCGGGCGCCATGCGCAGGAACAGAGGTGCGGGCATCGACCAGGACTTCGGGCGACGCCCGACGGCCCGCCTGTAGGCGTGCTTCATCTGGACGACCGACAGGACATCCCCAGCCAGGTTGATCTTCCGGCCCACCCAGGCGTCCGGGTTCCCCAGGGCCTCCGCGGCGACCCATCCCAGATCCTCCAGGGCGAGCATCTGGAAGGGGGTGGACGGCTCCAGACTTCCGGAAAGAACGGGAAAGATCAGGCTGGGGTGCATGGCGGGATTCAGCAGGTTGTCGAGGAACCAGACCGTCCCGAGGAAGGTCCATCCCAGTCCGCTCTTCCGGAGGTCCTGTTCGAGCACCGCCTTGGAGAGGAAGTGGGCGGGCCCCCCGGGAGTGCGCCCATCGCCCATGGTCGATTGCACGATGTGAGGCACGCCGGCGGAGCGGGCCGCCGCAATGAGGGCCCGACCCTGGCGGATCTCGCCTGCGAGCCCGACCCCAGGCGCATAGAAGTCCTGGACAGAGAAGACGCCTGAGCACCCCCGGAGGGCCGAAGGCAGACTCTCGGGTTGGTCAAGGTCCGCCTGAACGACCTCCACGCCCTCCCGGGCGAGCGCCAGGGCGGCTGCGCTTTCGGGCCGGCGCGTCAGGGCGCGAACCGCCTGGCCCCGGGACAGCAGGGCGCGTACGACCGCTCCGCCCTGTCCCCCCGTCGCGCCAAGGACTGCGACCGTCATCCCACCTTCTCCCTGCCCAGGAAGGCCCTCAGGGAGGCGGCGACCTCGTCCGGAGCCTCAACGGGTGAGATATGCCGACCGGCGACGGGCTCGAAGCGGCCGTCCTGGAGCAGGAGCGCGGCGCTGGCCTGCCCCTCGAGCGGATAGAGGGCGTCCTCCTTGCCGGCGATGAGAAGGGTGGGGACGGAAATCCGGGCCAGGCGGGCCCGGAGGGGATCGCCGCCCAGGATCACGGAACGCACCGCCGCCGACAGCCTGACCGGGTCGGAGGCGGCCAGCATGCCGTGGAAGGCCTGCCGATAGGAGGGGTTGGAGGCCAGGGTCCCGGGGTCGAAGAAGCTGCCCGCCACGCCATCGCGGAACATTTTTCGACGCCCCATCCAGCGGGCGCCGAAGGCGATCATCTGGTCCCGGACCTTGGGATGGTCGCCGGAGACATCCATCGGGGTGTTCATCAGGACCAGCCCCTCGACGCGATCCGGGGCGGTCAGCGCCACCTCGGCCGCCACCAGGCCGCCCCAGGACACCCCGCCCACCACAGCCCGGGCCAGGCCGAAGTTGTCCATCACAGACAGGCAGGCCGAAGCGGCCTCGGCCATGGTGAAGTCACGGGCCAGGCCCGGGCTGAGGCCATGACCGGGTCCGTCAACGAGGAAGAAGGTCGCCTCGGCCGCCATCCGGGAGACGAGACCGTCATAGATGTGTCCGTCGGTGAAGATGGACGGCCAAAGGACCACCTTTGCGGCGCCGAGGCCGGCGACCCGGACGGCGAGATCTCCCAGGGGGGTGGGGACATAACGCGGTTCCTGGGTCCGGGTTCGGGTCGACGAAATCATTGGCGCCTCCTCGGGCAATCGGTGTAATCAGTGATCACACTATATGTTTTACGTCGTAAGTAAACATTGATCACGGACCTTTCCACACCCCCGCCCTCGGCAGAGCCGACCTCCCGCCTCCGCAGCCGGCTCCGCGACGACGTGATCGCGCTGGCGATGGCGGCCGCCCAGGATGGCGCCATTGAGGCGCTGTCCATGCGGGAGGTCTCGCGGCGGCTGGGGGTGTCTCCGGGCGCGATCTACCGGCACTTCCAGGACCGGGAGGCCATACTGAAGGCGGTGGCCGAAGCCGGCTTCGCCTTGCTTGGCGAGCGGTTCAAGGCGGCCATGCCAGCTGGCTCCGCCGCCAGGGACGGGGCCGATGCGCTGGCGCGCTTCGAGGAATTGGCGCTGGCCTATGTCACCTTCGCCCGGACCCACTATGGCCTCTGGCGCCTGATGTTCGGCCCCTATGGCTGCGACTTCCAGTTCCAGGACCCGGCAAAGGCGCCGACCTATCAATGGCTTGGACGGTCCCTGTCCGAACTCAGGGACTTCGGCGTGATTGGCGGCGCCACGCCACAGGACCAGTACTTCGTCTGGACGGCCATCCATGGCTTCTCAGACCTGCAGGCCTTGCCCCGCGAAGGCGCCGGCGACGTGGAACCCAGCGCGCGCACGCAGGCGCGCCTGTGCCTGAGGGCGCTCGGCAGGGCCGCGGACCCGCCCCGGGTCGACCGCTCCGCCAGCTAGAGCCTGTTCCCTTCAGACGGAACGTCTGATGGGTCAGTACAGGCTCCAAGTCCATGACGTCAGACCTCGGCCAGGAAGCTGCGGACGGCCAGGAGAACGTCTGCGAAGTTCTCGCGGCGCACATTGTGCCCGGCTCCTGGAATCCGGACGGCCCGCAGGTTGGGGTTGAGTTCGAGGGCCTCGCGGGCCTGTTCCGGGGCAACCATGCTTCCCCGTTCGGACTCTCCGTGGATCAGGAGGGTCGGGGACTGGAGGCTGCGGAAGTCCTCTTGCCAGGCCGAGTTGAGGAGTGGAAGCGCTTCAGCATCCACCTGACGCTTCGACGTCGCCCAGGCGGGGAACTCAACGGGATCCCACGAGGGCGATTGCCGCATGCCGAAGGCGCGCAGCTCCGCTTCGGTCATGGACCTGAACCTGGCCACCTGTTCGCGGAAAGTCTGGAGTCTCCGCTCTCTTGCATCGGGGGTCATCGGGGGGACCAGTGGCGGATCCTCGAGCACCAGGGCCCGGACCCGTTTCGGAAAAGCGGCGGCAAAGCCGGCGCTCGCCCGGGCGCCGACGGAGTGTCCCATGACCAGAACCCTGGTCAGGTTCAGGGCCTCGACCGACTCGGCCAGATCGCGGATGGGGTCCACGACCTCTCCCGGGCCGACCCTGGAACTCGCGCCATGCCCTCGAGCGTCCAGCATGATGACGTCGAAATCCGGCGCGAGGGCCTCAGCGACACGGGTCCAGCAAAGACCGTTGTCGGTCAGGCCGTGCGACAGCACCAGGGGCGGCCGGTGACCCCCAGTGCGATGATAGGCCAGCCTTCCGCCCGAGATGGCGACCTCGCCGGCGGTCCAGTCCGCAGACCTGGAGCTCACCATGCATAGGCCTCCGGGGCCGGGCCGCATGCCGGGAAGATCGCATCCAGACGAGAGAGCACAGCAGCCTCCAGGGCAAGTTCCGGAGCCTTCAGAAGCGAAGCGAACTGATCCCTGCGCCTCGGGCCCACAATAGCCGACGTGACGCCTGGCTGGTGAAGCAGCCAGGAGATAGCCACAACCCCAGGCGACTGACCGAGACCGTCACAGAGGGCGGCGAAGTCGGCAAGTTGTTCAGAATTCATCCGGGCTCCATCCTGCGCCTGGGCGCCCGCGCGACGGCCGGATGTGTCAGTCGTGACCCCGGCCAGCAAGCCCCCGGCAAGCGGACTCCATGCGATCACCCCGACCCCGTAGGCCTGGCAGGCGGGAAGCACTTCCAGCTCGGCGCGACGCTCGACGAGGTTGTACAGGCTCTGCTCACAGACCAGACCCAGGCGGTGCGAGGCAGTGGCCTTCTCGTTGAACCGGGCGATAGCCCAGCCGGGAAAGTTGCTGGAGCCCACATAGGTGATCTTGCCCTGGGCGATCAGCCTATCCACGGCCTGCCAGATCTCCTCAGGCTGCGCTGCGCGGTCAATGTGATGCATCTGGTAGAGGTCGATGTGATCAACGCCCAGGCGTCTGAGGCTGGCGTCGCAGGCGTTCTGGATATGCCGGGCGGAGAGACCCCGGTCGTTGATGTCCTCGGACATCGGCTCATGGACCTTGGTGGCCAGGACGATCCGCCCCCGCCGGGAGCGATCCTCCGCCAGCCATTCGCCCAGCAGTCGCTCCGTCGCCCCGACGCCAAGGCGTCCGCCGTACTGGTCGGCGGTATCGATGAAGTTGACCCCCGCCGCGAGCGCATCGTTGAGGATGTCGAAGCTCTCCTCCTTGGAGGTCAGGGGACCGAAGTTCATCGTTCCCAGGCAGAGCTCGCTGACCTGCAGGGCGGTGCGTCCGAGGCGGCGGAACCTCATGGCGCCCTCAGGGTCGGACCGGTCACCAGGGTCTCACTGGAGTCGAGGACGCAGTGCCGGACCCGCTTCTGGGCGGTCTCCGACAGGGTCTGGTAGTCGGCGTAGCTGATCCCCGGGACGATGGGTTCGCGGAACCAGGACGCATAGAACTCCAGGTTCGGAATGGCGCGCAGGGCGTCGGAGAGGTTGGGTGTCCCCCCGTGCCAGGCGCGGACGTCCCGGATCATGACCGCGCCGGCCGGCGCCGGGCAGACCGTGCTCAACCGCATCCATTCCGGCTCTTCCTCGAGGGAGGGGATCGGATGGCGTGAGTTCTGGGTGCCAGGGATCTGACGCGTCGGGCCATTCAACCGGGTCACCTCCTGGGGCAGGAAGTTGGCGCAGACATAGGGACAAGGCAGGTCCCGGA
>JADBZH010000103.1 GCA_020402585.1 Phenylobacterium sp.
ATTGCTCCCCCAAGGGGGAGCTGTCAGCGAAGCTGACTGAGGGGGTCAGCCGAGCCGCCGTTGACCCCCTCCGACGCGCTGCGCGCGCCACCTCCCCCTGGGGGGAGGAATGAGGGCGACGCCTAAGGGGCGTCGCCGATCATCTCCAACCACTCCGCCTCTGTCAGGACCTGGATGCCCAGGGACTCGGCGGTCTTCAGCTTCGAGCCGGCGCCCGGGCCGGCCACCACGATGTCGGTGTTCTTCGACACGGACCCCGCCACCTTGGCGCCCAGGGACTCGGCGCGGGCCTTGGCCTCGTCGCGGGTCATGCGCTCTAGGGCGCCGGTGAAGACCACGGTCTTGCCCGCCACGACGGTGTCACTGCGCGGGGCCTCGGCGTCGCGGATGGTCAGTTCCGCCGCCAGTTCGCTCACGATCCGCCGATTGTGGGCCTCACCGAAATAGGCTGCAGCGGCCTCGATGACGGCGCCGCCCACCTGGTCGAGGGCGTCCAGCTCCTCCATGGCCTCAGGGTCCCGCTCGGCCACCCGGTCCATGGCGGCGAGGAAGGCTTGCGCCGAGCCGTAGCCCCGGGCCATGACCATGGCCGTCGTCTCGCCGATATGGCGGATGCCCAGGCCGAAGATGAAGCGGTCCAGGGGAATGCCGCGCCGCGCCTCGATGCCGGCGACAAGGTTGGCGACGCTGGTCTCGCCATAGCCGTCCAGGCCGCGCAGTTCCTCCAGCCGCCCGACGTCCCGGGCCAGGCGGAAGATGTCGGCGGGCTCGCGCACCCAGCCGCGCTCGAAGAAGGCCGCCAGCTGCTTCTCGCCCAGGCCCTCAATGTCGTAGGCCCGGCGGGAGACGAAGTGCCTCAGATGCTCGATGCGCTGGAAGGGACAGGCGAACTCGCCCGAGCAGCGGCGCACCACGGTCTCGGCGCCCGAGGCGGTGGTCTCGCGCACCAGGGGGGTGGCCAGGGCGCAGGGGCAGACCTCGGGAAAGGCGAAGGGCGCCGGCGGAGGATCGGGGCGCTCGGCCTCCACCACCCCGACGATCTGGGGAATGACGTCGCCGGCGCGCTGGACGATCACGGTGTCGCCGACCCGGATGTCCTTGCGGGCGATCTCGTCGGCATTGTGCAGGGTGGCGTTCTCGACCACCACGCCGCCGACCGTGACGGGGACGAGCCGGGCGACCGGGGTGACGGCGCCGGTGCGGCCGACCTGCAGGTCGATGGCGGTCAGGACCGTCCGGGCCTGTTCGGCGGGGAACTTGCGGGCGATGGCCCAGCGCGGGGTGCGGGTGATGAAACCCAGCCTCTGCTGCCAGTCCAGCCGGTCGACCTTGTAGACCACCCCGTCAATGTCGAAGCCCAGGTGCGGCCGCGCCGCCTCCATCTCGCGGTAGGCGGCCAGGAGGCCCTCGGCGCCCTCGACCCGGCGCGACTGGGGGGTGGTGACGAAGCCCCACTCGGCCAGGAGGGACAGGGCCCGCCACTGGGTGTCGGCGAAAGGCCCGCTGACCTCGCCCCAGGCGTAGGCGAAGAAGGCCAGGGGCCGGCTGGCGGTGATGCGCGGATCGATCTGCCGCAGGGAGCCGGCGGCGGCGTTGCGCGGATTGGCGTAGGTCTTCTGGCCGGCGGCCTCGGCCTGGGCGTTCAGAGCGGCGAAGGCGGCGTGGGAGAGATAGACCTCCCCCCGCACCTCGATCACCTCGGGCCAGCCGGAGCCGGAAAGGCGACGGGGAATGTCGCCGATCGTCAGGAGGTTGGCCGTGACGTCCTCGCCCACCCGGCCGTCCCCGCGGGTCGCGCCGCGCACCAGCACCCCGCCCTCATAGCGCAGGGAGGCGGACAGTCCGTCGATCTTGGGCTCGGCCGTGTAGGCGATGTCGGCTTCGTCGAGCCGCAGGAAGCGGCGGATCCGGGCGTCGAACTCCAGGGCGTCGTCGTCGGAGAAGGCGTTGTCCAGCGACAGCATGGGCGCGCCATGCTCGACGGGGGAGAACTGGTCCGACTGGGCGGCCCCCACCCGGAAGGACGGGGAGTTCTCGCGCACCAGGTGGGGGAAGCGCGCCTCGATGGCGGCGTTGCGCCGCCGCAGGGCGTCGTAGTCGGCGTCGGAAATGACCGGGGCGTCGGCCTGGTGATAGGCCAGGTCATGGGCGGCGATCTCGTCGGCCAGCCGGGTCAGCGCCTCGGCGGCCTCGGCCTCGGTCAGGTCGGAGACGGGGATCTCAGGCATGCATCAGGGCCCGGGCGGCGGCGCGCGCCTCATCGGTGACCTGGGCGCCGGCCAGCATGCGGGCGATCTCCTCCTCCCGGGCGGCGGGATCGAGGGGCTCGACACGGGTGCGCAGGTCCTCCCCCTCTCCCGCCTTGGCGATCCGCCAGTGCGCGGCGGCCCGGGCGGCGACCTGGGGCGAATGGGTGACGACCAGGACCTGCCCCTCGGCGGCGAGCCGGCGCAGGCGCAGACCCACGGCGTCGGCCACGGCCCCGCCCACGCCCTGGTCGACCTCGTCGAAGATCATCAGCGGCGGCTCCCCTCCCCGGCCGGCCAGGGAGGCCTTGAGGGCCAGGGCGAAGCGGGCGAGCTCTCCACCGGACGCCACCGTGGTCAGGTCGCCGAACGGCGCCCCCGGATTGGTCGCGACCTGGAAGACCGCGCGGTCGCAGCCGCCGGGACCGGCGCGATCCGGGGCCAGGGGCTCCAGGGCGACCTGGAACCGGGCGCGTTCAAGCTTCAGGGGCGGTAACTCGGCCTCCACCGCCCGGGACAGGGCCTCCGCGGCGGCGGTCCTGGCGGCGGTGAGGGCGGCGGCGGCCTCGACATAGCGCGTCTTGGCCTCTGCTGAGGCGCGGCGGGCTGCGGCGAGCTCGGCCTCGCCGGACTCCAGCCGGGCGAGGCGGTCGGCGAGGGCCTGGCGGCGGGCGGGAAGGTCCTCCACGGCGCATCCCAGCTTCCGGGCCGCCGCGCGCAGGGCGAAGAGCCGCTCCTCGGCCTTCTCCAGGTCATCCGGCCGGAAGTCGAAGGCGGACGCCGCCGCCTCGACAGCGGCTTCGGCCTCCTGGAGGCCGGTGAACACCGCATCCAGGGCCGTTTCGGCCTCTGACAGGCGACGGACGGCCGGGCCTTCGGCGGCGGCGCCGGCCTGCAGGGCGCGGCTGCGGGCCAGGCCCAGGGCCCGGATGGCTGTGGCCAGGCGTGGGGGCAGCCCCTCCAGGGCCTCGCCCGCCTGCGCGATGTCGGCCAGGGCCTTCTCGGCGGCGCCGAGGACAGCGCGGGTCTCGGCCAGGGCGGTTTCCTCGCCGGCCTCGGGCGCCAGCTGGTCCAGCTCGGCGAGGACCCGGCCGGCCTCCTCGGCTTCGGAGGCGATCGCCGCGGCGTCCCGGCTCAGGGCCTCCAGGGCGGCCTCAGCCTCGCGCCAGGCCTTCCAGGCCATTCCCGTCTCGCGGACCAGGGCGGCATGTCCGCCATAGGCGTCCAGCAGGTCCCGGTGGGTGCGGGCGTCCAGCAGGCCGACAGTCTCGTGCTGACCGTGAACCTCGACCAGCAGGGCGCCGATCTCGCGAAGGACGCCGACGCTGGCGGGTTGGTCGTTGACGAAGGCCCGGCTCCGGCCGTCGGCGGAAAGCACCCGGCGCAGGATCAGGTCCTCGCCCGGAACGGCGGAAAGGCCCCTTGCCTCCAGGAGGCTCCAGACCGCGTGCCCCGGGGGCGGGGAGAAGGCGGCCGCAGCGCTGGCCTGGGCGGCGCCCCGGCGGACCAGTCCGGCCTCGGCGCGGACACCGGCGGCCAGGCCCAGGGCGTCGAGCAGGATGGACTTGCCGGCCCCGGTCTCCCCCGTCAGCACGGTCAGGCCCGGCCCCACGGCGAGGTCGAGGCTCTCGATCAGCACCACATCGCGAATCCAGAGGCCGGTCAGCATGGAGTGAGGTTCGCCGCGAATCGGCCGGACCGGAAGTCCGCCCGGGACCGGTTCAACCCGCGTCCGGACCGCTTGCGACGCTGGCCGACTGGGGCGGCAGGGTCTTGGCGGGATCCTTCAGGAACGGCAGGGGCAGCCGGCGCTTGGCCTTGCCATCCGGCGTGACCGCAGGCTGGAGATTCTTCGAGGTCAGGAGGGCGTAGGCCTCCCGGTACCAGTAGTCGCCGGGATAGTTGAAGCCCAGCACCGCGCCATTGCGCCGCGCCTCCTCCGCCAGGCCCAGGGTCAGGTTCGCCTCCACGAGACGATAGAGGGCCTCAGGCGTGTGGGTGGTGGTCTGGTAGCGCTGGATCACGGTCTGGAAGCGACCGATGGCCGCCAGCGTGTCGCCCTGGCGCAGGTAGTACCGCCCGACGGACATCTCCTTGCCGGCCAGCTGGTCGTTGACCATGTCGATCTTCAGGCGGGCGTCCGCCGCGTACTCGGTCTTCGGGAAGCGCTGGACCACGTCCCGGAGGGCGGCGAGGGCCTGGCCGGTCGAGGCCTGGTCCCGGCCCACGTCAACGATCTGGTCGAAATAGCAGATGGCCTTCAGATAGTGCGCGTAGGCGGCCGAAGGGTTGCCTGGATAGAGCGAGAGGAAGCGGTCCGCATCGCCGATCGCCTCGGCGTACCTGCCGGCCTGGTAGTTGGCGTAGGCGGTCATGAGGATGGCCCTGCGGGACCACTCCGAATAGGGATGCTGGCGCTCGACCTCGGCGAAATAGTCGACCGCCTGGTTCCATTGGCGGGCGTCCAGGCGGGCGGCCCCGGTGGCGAAGAGCAGCTCCACCGGGCGCTCTTCGTAGACCAGGCGGGGTTGCCGGGCCTGGCTGGCGCAACCGGAGAGGACGAGGGCGACCGCGAGGCCGGCAAGGACCGGGGCGATCCTGGATCTGGGAAGCACGGACACCATCACCTCAAAGGACACGCGCGCGCCCCCGCGCCTGATAGACCGAGGTTCTACACGAGCCCGCCGTCCGCGCCAACGCTCGGCGCGAAGTCTTCGGATCAGACGGCCTCGGCCATCTCTTCGGCCAGGGTCCGGACGCGCCAGGCGTGCGGGGTGGCCAGCAGGGCGCGGACCAGGGCGTTGTTCAGGCCATGGCCGGCCAGGACGCCTTCGAACCGTCCGATCACCGGCGCCCCCAGGACAAAGAGGTCGCCGATAGCGTCCAGGGCCTTGTGCCGGACGAACTCGTCCGGGCGGCGCAGGCCCTCGGGGTTCATGATCTCGTCCCCGTCGATGACCACCGCGTTGTCCATTGAACCGCCCCGGGCCAGGCCCATGGCGCGCAGGGCCTCGACCTCGTGGAGGAAGCCGAAGGTCCGGCAATCGGCGAGTTCCCGGCGGAAGGCGTCGGCGTCCATCCTCAGGTCCACCGCCTGACGGCCAATGGCCGCCGAGGTGAAGGCGATCTCGAAGGCCACCTCGAAATCCTCTGACGGGCGCAGGGTGGCGCGCTTGTCGCCCTCGATGACCTCGACGACGTCAACGATCTCGATGAAACGCCGCGGGGCGCCCTGCGGCTGCAGCCCGGCGCGGTCCAGGCCGCGGATGAAGTCGATGGAGGAGCCGTCCATGATCGGCATTTCGGGTCCGTCGATCTCGACCAGGGCGTTGTCCACCCCGGTCATGACCAGGGCGGCCATCAGGTGCTCGATGGTCGAGACGGTGACGCCGGCGGCGTTGGTGATCACCGTGCCCAGCTGGGTCTTGCACACGGCCTCGCCGCTGACGGCGATCCGGTTGTCCTTGTCCCGGATATCCGTCCGGACGAAGACCACGCCGGTATCCGCCGGCGCGGGAAGGAGGACGACCCTGGCCTGCTCGCCCGTGTGAACGCCAATCCCCGAAAAGCGGACGGGATTGCGGACGGTGTGCTGAAACGCGAATTCGGCCAAGACTCGAGCCTCCAGGTCACTCGGGACGGACATACATGCCGTCAGGGTCGAGATAGTGGGCTTGCTGCGGCGCCGCAAAACACGTTGCGTTTCGCAATGTTTCTTGGGTTAACCCCCGCGAATCCCTCGGAATTCCTTGAAACGAAAAGGGCCCGCCGGTGAGGCCGGCGGGCCCGTCTTCTCAGAGGAAACGGGTCGAGACCTAGTTGGCCAGCCGGCGCAGGAAGGTCGGGATCTCGAGGTTGTCGCCTTCAGGGGCGGGCGCCTCGCCGGGCGCCTCAGCCGGCAGGGCGCCGCCGGCGCGGGGAGAAGCCGCCGCGGGCGGGGGGTCGATCCGGGCCGGACGC
Source organism: Phenylobacterium sp. (assembly GCA_020402585.1). Classification (GTDB taxonomy): domain Bacteria; phylum Pseudomonadota; class Alphaproteobacteria; order Caulobacterales; family Caulobacteraceae; genus Phenylobacterium. The sequence continues at coordinate 6,207 of JADBZH010000103.1, forward strand.
TTCTGACCCCAGAGGCGGAAACCCGATGAACGAGGCTGGGGCGGCGTGGAGGCGATGGAATTGGGGAAGATTCCGTCGACGTCGTCATCACTCGCGACACTCGGATCAACGATCTTCTTGATGGTGGGCTCGATCGGCCGGATGGCCGGCGCGGGATCAGCGACAGCCTCCACGGGTGCGGCGACCTGACTGGCGGCGGCGAGCAGGTCGCCTTGCTCCGGGGCCAGGAAGTCCGGCCCCACGGAAGCCCGGTCGTCAAACAGGGGAGGCTCGAAGACGGGAGCCGTCGGCGGCGTGAAGGCGGCCCGGACGGGCTCAGGCGCCGCCGGGGCGGGTTCCGCCGCCCGCGCGAACTCAGGCGCCAGGGAAGCCGCGACATTGTCCGCAAAGCGGATCGGCGGCGGCTGGGCCACGGTGCGCGCCGGACGCGGCTCGATGACGGACATGGAGGCCCCGTCCATCCCGGTGGCGACCACGGAGACCCGGATGCGCCCTTCCAGGCTCGGGTCGAAGGCCGCGCCGAAGATGATGTTGCCCTCGGGGTCGACCTGTTCGGAGATGGCGTTCGCCGCCTCATCGACCTCCAGCAGGGTCATGTCGAGGCCGCCGGTGACGTTGACGAGCACGGCCTTGGCGCCGCGCAGGGAGACTTCGTCGAGAAGCGGGTTCTGGATGGCGTTGTTGGCGGCCATCAGGGCGCGGTCCTCGCCCTCGGCCTCACCGGTGCCCATCATCGCCTTGCCCATCTCGGTCATGACCGTACGGACGTCGGCGAAGTCGAGATTGATCAGGCCGGGCAGGACCATCAGGTCGGTGATGGAGCGCACGCCCGAGTGCAGGACCTGGTCGGCCATGCCGAAGGCTTCGGCGAAGGTCGTCCGCTCGTTGGCGACGCGGAACAGGTTCTGGTTCGGGATGACGATCAGGGTGTCGACATAGCGCTGCAGCTCGGAGATCCCGCTGTCGGCCAGGCGCATCCGGTGCCGGCCCTCGAAATGGAAGGGCTTGGTCACCACGCCCACCGTCAGTATGCCGCGCTCGCGGGCCGCCTTGGCGATGATCGGGGCCGCGCCAGTCCCGGTGCCGCCGCCCATGCCGGCGGTGATGAAGACCATGTGGGCGCCGTCGAGGTGCTCGCCGATCTCGGGGATGGATTCCTCAGCGGCGCTCATGCCGACCTCGGGGTGGGCGCCCGCGCCCAATCCCTGGGTGACGGTGACCCCCAGCTGGATGCGGCGGTCGGTCTTGGAGAAGGCCAGCTGCTGGGCGTCCGTATTGGCGACCACAAACTCGACGCCCTCCAGGCCGGCGTCGATCATGTTGTTGACGGCGTTCCCGCCGGCGCCTCCCACGCCGAAAACGACAATGCGCGGCTTGAGTTCGGTCGCGCGCGGCGCGGAAAGTGCAATTGCCATGAGACCCCTCGCGTGCTCCGTCAGGTTGACCGCGTCCACACTGAAAACCCAGGCGAACCGGTCCGACGACAAGGTTAATGGTGACCCTGACGCCCTTAATTCGGGGTTAATTGCTTAGCCCGAGTCGGAGGGTCGTCGAGGCTCAGACGTGCATTCCTGTGCACAAAATCGACGGTTTTGCGACGGACGGAGAAGGTCCGGCGCTCAGAGGTTGTCGCGCAGCCAGACCGCCGCCCGGATCACGGGATTCGTCCGGGCGTCCAGGGGCTCCCGGCGAACGCCGAAATTGACCAGGGCGCGGGCCGGCACCGCCTCACGGGGACCGAAGGCGGACCTCTGAAGGACTCCGGCGGCGGCGCAGAAGGCCGGCCCGGAGGCGGCGTCCGCCAGGTGCGGGACCCGGCGCGGACGACCCAGGCGAACCGGCCGGTCGAAGACGCGCAGGGCGACTTCGCGGACCCCGGCCAGCTGGCTGGCGCCGCCGGTCAGGATCAGTCCGGCGCCCGGCTCGACAGGAACGCCCGAAGCCCTCAGCCGGTCGCGGAGCAGTTCCATGGTCTCCTCGACGCGGGGGGCGATGATGCCCTTGAGCAGGGACCGGGGCGCAATGACAGGTCCCGCGCCGGCGTCGTCCCCGCGGGGCGGCGCCTCGATCATTTCCTTGTCCTCGTTGGCCGAAGCGATGGCCGAGCCGTGCAGCGTCTTGATCCGCTCAGCGCCCGCCCATGAGGTGGAGAGCCCCCGGGCGATGTCGGCGGTCACGTGCTGCCCGCCCACCGGAACGGTCTCCACGTGCACCAGGCTGCCGCCGGCGAAGACGGCGGCGGAGGTGGACCCGCCCCCCATGTCGATACAGACCGCGCCAAGGTCCATCTCGTCCTCCTCGAGGGCGGCGAGGGCCGAGACGAAGGGCGCCGCGGCGACGCCCTCGAAGGTCAGGTGGGCCCGCTCGACGCAGGTGGCCAGGACCCGGTAGGCGGCCTCGGCGATGGTCACCACCAGCAGCTCGACCCCCAGGGTGCGGCCAAACATCTGGCGCGGATCGCGGATGCCGGACTGGGCGTCGACCGACCAGGAGACCGGGAGGATGTGGATGGCCTTCCGCTCCTGGAGCTTGAGCTGGGCCATGGCCGAGCGGATCGCCCGCGCCAGGTCCTCGTCCGAGATCGGGCGCGCGCCCAGGGACACCCTGCCGGCGACACGGCGGCCCGTCAGCTGTCCGCCTGCCGTGGTGACGGTCACCCCCTGCACCCGGACCTCGGCCATGCTCTCGGCGCGCTCGACCGCCTGGGCCACGGCCTCGGAGGCCTCGTCGATGTTGATGATCGCCCCGTTCCTGACGCCGCGCGACTGCACGTGGGCGACACCGGAGGCTGTGAGGGTGCGGTCCACCCGCCGGACGCCATCCGGCTTCATGATGAAGCAGGCGACCTTGCTGGCGCCCAGGTCGACGGCCGCGGTCACGTGGGGCCGCCCCAGGGCCACCTTCAGTCCGTCCCGCGACTCCCGACTCGCTTCAAGCATGGTCACAGGACACCCCCAATCATCCCCTCGCCTCGACCTCAGGAGCCCCGGCGTCTGAAACCGGCAGCGCGACGCCCGGCCTCGGCCGGATAGCCACCGCCTCCGGGACGCGGAGGTCCAGGCGATCAAAGCCGATCTTCATCAGGCCTGAGGCGCGATCCAGGTCATCGAGCCGGCGCAGGGCCGCAGCCTCCCCTTCTGCGGGAAGCAGGATCACGCCGCCGGACCGAAGCCGGAGGTCCCAGCGGCGCTGGTCCACGCGGACGAGGGCCTCGACCTGGGACATCACCGCCGGGCGGCGGCTCAGCTCCAGCAAGAGGTCGGCTGCGCCCGTATTGGCGCCGGGCCCCACCACGAGGGGCAGACTGGTGAAGCGGGCGGGGTCGGCCTCCGGAATCGGCGCGCCGCGGACGTCGATGACCTGACGGCGGCCGTCGACCTGCCAGACGGCGAGCTGGCGGCGCTCCACCACCTGGATCAGCAGGGTGTCCGGCAGGAGACGCACCACCCGCACGTCGTGGACCCAGCCGACCGATTCGATCCGGCGTCGGACGTCGTTGAGGTCCAGGCCCGCCAGGGGCTGGTCCTTGTAAAGGCCGGCGGCCCTCAGGATGTCGGCGGTGGCGAGGGGCGAGGCGCCCTTGACCCTGACGGCGGCGAGACGGAAACCAGCGTCGGCCAGGCGGGAGTTGACGTCGGCGCCGACGGCGGTCGCCAACCGGGCGCCCCGCTCGCCCGTCGCAAGGATGAGCAGCAGGGCGGCGACGATCACGCCAAGGGCCGCCAGGAGGATGGCCGTCGCGGAGAGCCCGCCCTCGGGCGCAGCCGTCCGGCCCCGGGCTGCGGCCTGCGCCGCGCCCTGTCCGGTCGGCCTAGCCGACGATCCTCCCCGCATGGCCGCGGGCATGGGCGTCCTCCGTCATCCAGAGCACCAGTTGATCGAACGCCACACCCACCGCGGCGGCCTGCTCGGGGACGAGTGAGGTCGGCGTCATGCCGGGCTGCGTGTTCAACTCAAGGAGAACCAGAATGTCGTTAACGTCGTCATAACGAAGATCAGATCGCGTCACGCCGGCACAACCCAAGGCGGCGTGAGCGGCCTCGGCCATCCGCAGGGCGCGCTCAGTCGCCGCCGCGGGAATCCGGGCCGGAAGAATGTGAACCGACCCGCCTTCGGCGTACTTCGCCTCATAGTCGTAGAACCCGCTCGCCGGGACGATTTCGGTTACCATCATGGCGCGGCCATCCATCACGCCGACCGCCAGCTCCAGCCCGGGGATGTAGGGTTCAATCAGGACCTGGTCGCCCAGGGCCCAGTCCTCGGCGGCGATGGCCTCCGGGGGCGAATTGGCGCCGGCCCCGACAATGAAGACGCCGACAGACGAGCCCTCGGCATTGGGCTTGATCACATAGGGCGGCGGCAGGACATGACCCGCCGCCGCCTCGCGACGGTCGTACAGTCCACCGCCGGGCACTGTCACACCGGCCGCCGCCAGCACCGCCTTGGCGCGGGTCTTGTCCATGGCCAGAGCCGAGGCCAGGACGCCAGAATGGGTATAGGGCAGGCCCAGGGTTTCGAGCACGCCCTGGACGCAGCCATCCTCGCCCCAGGACCCATGCAGGGCGTTGAAACAGACGTCTGGATTAAGCCGGGACACGACCTGCGCCAGGTCGCGGCCGGCGTCGACCCGGCTGACCCGCGCGCCAAGCCGCTCGAGGGCGTCGGCGCAGGCGGCCCCCGAGACAAGGCTCACCTCCCGCTCAGACGACAGGCCGCCCAGGAGGACGGCGACATGGCGCCCGGCCAGGGGTCGGGAATCAGCATCCGGCATGGGCGCGCTCCTCTCGAAAGGCGGGGCCGGGCCTCGCGCGGACGGCGGGCCCTGTCAAGCCGCGCCAGCAGGGCGGCCGATCCGCCGGATCTCCCAGTCGAGCCGGACGCCGGTCTGCGCCTCGACGTCGGCGCGCACCCGCTCCCCCAGGCCCTCAAGGTCCGCCGCTGTCGCTTCCCCGGTGTTGATCAGGAAGTTGGCGTGCTGGGGAGAGAACATGGCCCCGCCGAAGGCCCGACCCCGCCAGCCGGCGGCGTCCACCAGCTTCCAGGCGGAATGGCCCTCGGGGTTCTTGAAGGTCGACCCGCCCGTCTTCTCGCGGATCGGCTGGCTGGACTCCCGCCGGGCGGTGATCTCGTCCATCCGGGCGGTGATGGCCTCAGGGTCGTCGGGCCGGCCCTCGAACAGGCCGGCGGTAAAGACCAGATCGCCGGCGGCGGCCCGGGCGCAGCGCCGGTAGCTGAAGCCCATCTCTGAAGCCGGGATCTGGACGATGCGGCCATCCCGGGTCACGGCCCGGGCCTCGACGAGGACGTCGGCGGTCTCGGCGCCATAGCAGCCGGCGTTCATGACCAGGGCCCCGCCCACCGAGCCCGGCACGCCCCGGTAGAAATCCAGCCCGGCCAGACCGGCCGCGGCGGCCTCCCGGGCCAGATGGGCGTCGAGGGCGCCGGCGCCGGCGAGGATCCGCCGCTCGCCCACCCTCTCAATGCCCGCAAACGCCCGGCCGGCGAGGCGGATCACCACCCCCTCGACGCCGCCATCGCGCACCAGGGTGTTGGAGCCGACCCCCAGGGGGGTCACGGGAACGGCAGGGTCGAGGCCCGCCAGGAAGGCGGCGAGGTCCGCCTCGTCCGCCGGCAGGAAGAGCACGTCCGCCGGTCCGCCGACCCGAAGCCAGGTGAAGGGCGCCAGGGGCTCGCTCCGCAGGACCCGCCCGCGCACCTCCGGCAACCGGTCCCGCCAGGTCACGGGGCCAGGGCCTCGAGCTGGCCCGGCAGGGCGTAGGCCCAGGCGGTGATGTCGCCGGCGCCCAGGCAGACCACCAGGTCGCCGGACGTGGTCTCCGCCTTGACCAGGGCGGCCAGGGCGTCCGGACCGGAAAGGGGCAGGACACGACGGTGGCCGTGGCGGCGCAGGCCCTCCACCAGGTCGTCCCGGCTGGCGCCCGGAATCGGTGTCTCGCCGGCGGCGTAGACGTCGGAGACGATCACCGTGTCGGCGTCGTTGAAGCAGGAGCAGAAGTCCTGGAACAGGTCCTTCAGGCGCGAATACCTGTGCGGCTGGACGACGGCCACGACCCGGCCGCTGGTGACGGCCCTGGCCGCCTTCAGGACGGCGGCGATCTCCACGGGATGGTGGCCGTAGTCGTCGATGACCCGGACGCCGCCGGCGACGCCCGTGGTGGTGAACCGCCGCCGCACGCCGCCAAAACCGGCGAGGCCCTTGCGCACGCCCTCTTCGCCCACGCCCAGTTCGCGGGCCACGGCGATGGCCGCCAGGGCGTTGAGCACGTTGTGGTGGCCGGCCATGGGCAGGTGCAGACCCTCCCAGCGCAGGGCGGGGGCGTCATGGGGTCGGATCACGGCGTCGAAGCGGCAGCCATCGGGACCCATCTCGATCCGCTCGGCGCGGACCTCGGCCTGGGGGTTGACCCCGTAGGTGACCAGTCGCCGGTTCTCCACCCGCGCCGCCAGGGCCTGGACCTCCGGGTGATCGGTGCAGACCGCCGCGAAACCGTAGAAGGGCGTGCTCTCGACAAACTCGCGAAAGGCCCGGCGGACGGCGTCGAAGGAACCGTAGTGGTCCAGGTGTTCCGGATCGATGTTGGTGACGATGGCGCAGGTGGCGCGCAGCTTCAGGAAGGTGCCGTCGGACTCGTCGGCCTCCACCACCATCCAGTCGCCCTGCCCGACCTTGGCGTTGGCGCCGTAGGCGTTGATGATCCCGCCGTTGATCACCGTGGGGTCCAGGCCGCCGGCGTCCAGCAGGGCCGCCACCATGGAGGTGGTGGTGGTCTTGCCATGGGTCCCGCCGACCGCCACCGAGAACTGCAGGCGCATGAGCTCGGCCAGCATCTCGGCCCTGCGCACCAGGGGCAGGCGGCGGGCGCGGGCCTCGACCAGCTCGGGGTTCTCGGGCCGGATGGCTGTGGAATAGACCACGGCTGAGGCCCCTTCGAGGTTCTGCGGGTCCTGGCCGATGAAGATCCGCGCACCCAGCTTTTCCAGCCTCTCGGTGTTGGCGCTGGCGCGGGCGTCGGAGCCCTGAACCGTATAGCCCACCCGCAGCATGATCTCGGCGATGCCGCTCATGCCGATGCCGCCGATGCCCACGAAGTGTACGGGGCCCAGGTCAAAGGGCGTGGGCCTGCGCCGGTTCATCTCCCGCGTCCCTCCGCGGCCACGGCTTCGACCAGGTCGGCGAGGCGCTCGGCGGCGTCAGGGCGCGCCAGGCTGGCGGCGCCGGCGGCCATGCGGGCCAGCCGGTCAGGATTCCCCAGGAGCTTGACGAGGGCGGTGGACATGGTCTCGACCGTCAGCTGGTCCTCCCGGGCGACCACAGCGCCCCCCGCCTCGGCCATCACCCGGGCGTTCTGGCCCTGGTCGTCGTCCAGCGCCACCGCGAGGGGGACCAGAATGGCGGGGCGCCCGGCGATGGCGAACTCGCAGACCGATCCGGCCCCGGACCGGCCGATCACCAGGTGGGCGGCCTTCAGCCGGCCCGCCATGTCCCGGAAGAAGGGGGCGATCTCGGCCTTCACATTGGCGTCGGCATAGACCCGGCGGGCGAAGTCCAGGCTCTCCTGCCGCGTCTGCTGCTGCACCTCGAGCCGGAACCGCAGATCCTCGGGCAGGGCGGCGATGGCCGCGGGCATGAGCTCGGAGAGCAGGCGCGCGCCCTGGCTCCCGCCGGTGATCAGGAGACGGATCGGTCCGGTCGCGCCTGGCGGATCGTAAGGGGTCCCGGCGACGGCGCGGATCTCGGCCCGGACGGGGTTGCCCACCACGACCGCGCGCTCGGCCACGCCGGGGGGCGCCTTCTGCAGGATGGGAAAGGCGCAGGCCACGGCGCGGACCCGGCCCGCCAACCGCCGGTTGGCCCGGCCCATGACCGCATTCTGCTCATGCAGCACGGTGGGGCGGTTCTGGGTCAGGGCCGCGAGGAGGCCCGGCGCCGAGGGGTAGCCGCCAAAGCCGATCACCACGTCAGGCCTGATCTTGCGGAAGGCGGCGCGGGCCTGCAGGACGCCGGCGAAGATGGCGAGGCCGGCGCGGGCCATGCCGATCAGGTCCCCCGGCCGGTAGCTCCGCGCCGACAGGCCGATCCTCTGTTCGGCGGGAAAGGTCTCGGCGAGGGCGGCCACACGCTCATCGCTGGCCAGGACGATGCGCCAGCCCCGGGCGATCAGGGCCTCGGCCAGGGCCTGGGCCGGGAAGAGATGGCCCCCGGTTCCTCCGGCGGCGACGACGGCGATCTTCTGCATGGGCGGGGTTTACGGGAGTCCCTGGGGATTGGGTAGGGGGCGCGCCGCGCCCCGGCGGAGGGGTCAGCCCTGGGCGTAGGCGCCGGGCCGGCGGCGGGTCAGGGCGAGGGCCAGACCCAGGGTCAGGCAGATCGCCAGCATGGACGAGCCCCCGTAGGAGATGAAGGGCAGGGTCATGCCCTTGGTCGGGATCAGGTTCAGGTTCACCGCGATGTTGATCAGGGCCTGCTCGCCGACCAGGACGAAGAGTCCCGCCGCCGCGACCTGCTGGAAAGGATCAGAGAGCTTCAGGGCGCGGTAGAGCCCCCGAACCACCAGGAAGCCGAAGAGGGTGATCAAGGCGAGGGAGAAGATCAGTCCGTACTCCTCCGCCGCCACGGAATAGATGAAGTCGGTGTGGAGATCCGGGACGTGGCGCTTCATGACGCCCTCGCCCGGGCCCCTGCCCAGGAGGCCTCCGGCGGCGATGGCCTCTGCGGCCCGGTCGACCTGGTGGGTGTCGGCCGCTTCGGGGTTCATGAACCGGTCCACGCGGCTGGCGACGTGCGGGAAGAGGAAGTAGGTCGAGGCCAGTCCGGCGATCGCCGAGACGCCCAGGCCCATGACCCAGGAGATCGGCACCCCCGCCATCCAGAAGGCGGCCCCGAAGGCCATGGTGATCAGGATCGTCTGCCCGACATCCGGCTGGATGAGCAGGAGGGCGACGGAAATCCCGTAAAGGACAAAGGCGATGGTGACGCCGGGAACGCCCTGCCCCTTCTGGGCCTCGGCGAACATCCAGGCGACCAGCACGATCAGGGCGGGCTTCATGAACTCGGACGGCTGAAGGGAGAATCCTCCCAGGTCGATCCAGCGCGTAGCGCCCTTGGCGCTGTACCCGATGAAGGGCAGGGCCGCCATGATCAGGATGGCGACGAGATAGACGACGAAGGCGGTTCGGCGGACCCCACGGTCGTCCAGGAGGGACGCCCCCAGGAGGATGGCGGCGCCCGCAGCGGCGAAGACGCACTGGCGCAGGGCGAAATGGAACGGATCGCCAAGGTTCATCCGCGCCGCCGCAGCCGGGCTGGCCGCGAAGGACATCAGGACCCCCAGGACCAGCAACACGGCCACCGCGCCCAGGAGCCACCGGTCCATGGTCCACCACCAGACGCCGATCGGCGACCGGTCGGAGCGGGCGAAGGCCTGGTGCGCGGGGTTCTGGCTCATGCGGTCAGGCCCCCGCCGCTTCGGTGTCAGCCAGTTCGAGAACGGCGCTCCGGAAGGCTTCGCCCCGGGCCTCGAAGTCTGCAAACTGGTCGAAGGAGGCGCAGGCCGGCGACAGGAGGACGATCCCGCCCTCCCCTGAGGCCTGGGCGTCCGCAAAGGCCTGGGCGACGGCGGACCGGAGGTCCCGGCAGTCCATATAGGGCGCCTGGCCCTCGAGGGCGCCGGCGAACTCGCCTGCAGCCTCACCTATGAGGTAGGCGCGCTTGATCCTTGGAAACAGGTCGGCGAGGGAGTCGATTCCCCCATCCTTGGCCCGGCCGCCCGCGATCCAGTAGACCTTCGGATAGCTGGACAGGGCCTGGCGGGCGGCGTCGCTGTTGGTGGCCTTGGAGTCGTTGACGAAACGGACGCCCCGGAAGTGGGCCACGGTCTCCATCCGGTGCGCCAGGCCGGGGAAGCTGAGCAGGCCTTCGGCGATCTCGGACGCCGGCGCCCCCAGGCCCCGGACAGCGGCGTAGGCGGCGGCGGCGTTCTGCCAGTTGTGGCGTCCCGGCAGCGAGCGGGCCCGGTTGAGGTCGGCCACCTGCACGGCGCGATCGCCCGTGGCGTCGTAGAGCATGCCCTGCAGGGCGTAGACCCCCCGGCCGATCGCCTTGGAGGCGGACACGGGGACGGTGGTCCTGCGGTTTGAGGCGGTGACCTCCGTGCACAGCCTCTGGCCCCAGGGGTCGTCGACGCCGATCACGGCGATGTCGCCCTGGTCCTGGTTCATGAGGATCCGGCGTTTGGCGGCGACATAGCCCTCCATCCCGCCATGCCGGTCGAGATGGTCGGGAGAGATGTTCAGGAGGATGGAGACGTCCGGCTTGAGGCTTGAGGTCAGGTCCAGCTGGTAGGAGGACAACTCCAGGACGTAGACCGCCCCGCCGTGCATGTCGGGCAGGTCGAGCACGCCGACCCCGATATTGCCCCCGACCCGGGTGTCCCGTCCGGCCTGGGCGCAGAGGTGCCCGACCAGGGCCGTGGTCGTGGACTTGCCGTTGGTGCCGGTGATGGCGACGATGCGGGGCCGCTTGTGGGCGGGCGCCAGGTTCACGGTGCGGGCGAAGAGTTCGATGTCGCCGAGGATCTCCACCCCGGCCTGCCGCGCCATGCGGACCGTCCAGTGAGGCTCCGGATGGGTGAGGGGAACGCCCGGCGAAAGCATCAGGGCGTCGAACCGGGACCATTCGGCCACCGAAAGATCGACAATCTCCAGGCCTTCCGCCTGGGCGGACGCCAGGCCCTGGGCCCGCTCATCCCAGACGGCGACCTCCGCCCCGCCGGCCATGAGGGCCCGAGCCGCCGCCAGTCCGGTCCGGGCGAGCCCGAAGACGGCGACCGTCTTGCCCTCGAAGCCGCGAACCGGGATCAAGCGCCCTCCCCTATCTCAGCTTCAGGGTGGCGAGGCCCAGGATGGCCAGCATCACCGAGATGATCCAGAAGCGGACGACGATGGTCGATTCCGACCAGCCGAGCTTCTCGAAATGGTGGTGGATCGGCGCCATCAGGAAGATCCGCTTCCCGGTGCGCTTGAAGTAGGCGACCTGGATCATCACCGAGAGGGTTTCGGCGACGAACAGGCCCCCGATGATGGCCAGGACGATCTCGTGCTTGGTGGCGACGGCGGTGGCGCCCAGGGCGCCGCCGAGGGCCAGGGACCCGGTGTCGCCCATGAAGATCTTGGCCGGTGGGGCGTTGTACCAGAGGAAGCCCAGTCCGGCGCCGATCACCGCCCCGCAGAAGACGGCGACCTCTCCCACGCCCGGGACCACGTGCAGTTGCAGGTAGGTGGCGAAGACGGCGTTTCCGACCAGGTAGGCGATCAGGCCGAAGGCGGCCGCGGCGATCATGACCGGCACGGTCGCCAGGCCGTCGAGGCCGTCTGTGAAGTTCACGGCGTTGGCCGCCCCGACGATCACGAAGGCGCCGAAGACCAGGTAGAACCAGCCCAGGTTGATCAGGACATCCTTGAACACCGGGAGGGCGACGCTCGTGTAGAGGCTGGCGTCGGGGGCGGCCTGCCGCCCCCAGAGCACCATCATCAGGACCGCGGCGCCCGCCAGGAGGGCCTCGACCACCAGGCGCAGGCGCCCGGACACGCCCGCTGAACTCTGGCGGGTGACCTTGGCGTAATCGTCCATGAAGCCCAGCAGGCCGAAGCCGCCCGTGACCAGCAGGACCGCCCAGACATAGACATTCGACAGGTCGCACCAGAGCAGGGCCCCGGTGAAAAGGCCGGCCAGGATCATGACCCCGCCCATGGTCGGGGTGCCCGCCTTCTCGATCACGTGGCGCTCAATGCCTTCGTTACGGATCGGCTGGCCCCTGCCCTGGCGGGCCTGCATCCAGCGGATGAACCGCGACCCCATCAGGACCACCACGAGCTGGGCGGTGAAGAGCGCCATCCCGGTCCGGAAGGTGAGATATTTCATGAGGTTGAGGAGCGGCGCCTGAACGCCCGCCGCCATCGCCTGTTCGTACAGCCAGTACAGCATCAGCCCGCCCCCCCGGCCCGGGAGTCCAGCGCGCGAAGCGCTAGGGCGATCCGCCCCGCCCGCGACCCGTTGGACCCCTTGACCATGACCAGATCCCCGGGCGCCACCGCCCCGGTGATCATGGGCGCCAACTCCGACGCCTCCATGGCGTAGCCGCCGCGCCGAGTCGAAGGAAGGGCGTCCCAGAGGGATTTCATCAGGGGGCCGGAACAGAAGATCAGGTCGATCCCCGCGTCAGCGATCGGGCGGGTCAGGTCCGCGTGGAAGCGCGGGGCCTCGTCGCCAAGCTCCAGCATGTCGGTCAGGGCCAGGAGCCGCCGCCCGCCGGTCTTGCGGGCCCCAAGGGAGGCGATGGTCGCCGCCATGGAAAGCGGATTGGCGTTGTAGCTCTCGTCGATGAGGGTGAAGTCGCCGCCGCCGGGCAACCGGACCTGGCTCTCCGCCCCCCGCCCGGGCAGGGCGGCGAAGGCGGAAAGGGCGTCCACCCCGTCCTCGCGGGACACGTCCAGGGCCTCGAGCAGGAGCAGGACGCACAGGGCGTTCGGGCCCCAGTGGGCGCCTGTCTGAGGCATGGTGAAGTCCAGCGGCCGGCCGTCGATCTCAGCCCGGATCACGCCGCGGCCGGCGTCGACCTGGAAATCCAGGAGGCGGGCGTCGGATCCCCCGGCCTTTCCAAAGCTGCGGATCGCCAGCCCCCGAGCCCCAGCCCGCGCGGAAAGACAGCCGAACCAGCGGTTGTCGGCGTTCAGGACGGCCAGGGCGCCGGGCGCCGCCCCGTCGAAGATCTCGGCCTTGGCGCGGGCCACGCCGGTCTCCCCGTCGGGGAAGTTCTCCACATGCACCGGCCCGACGGTGGTGATGGCGGTCACATGGGGGCGGACCATCCCGGACAGGGGCGTGATCTCATCGGCGTGGTTCATGCCGATCTCGAAGACGGCCCCTTCGGTGTCCTCCGGCATGCGCGCCAGGGTCAGGGGGACGCCGATATGATTGTTGTAGCTCTTGACCGAAGCGTGGGCGCGCCCCGCCCGGGCCAGCCCCGCCGCCACCGCCTGGGTGACGCTGGTCTTGCCCACGGACCCGGTCACCGCGCCCCGGCGCGCATCCACCGCCCGCTCCCGGGCGGCAAGGGCCAGGGCCTGAAGGGCGAGGAAGGTGTCGCCGACCAGGACGTGGGGCGCCTCAACGGGACGGGAGGCCAGGACGCCGGCGGCTCCGGCCGCCATGGCCTGTTCCACGAAGTCATGGCCATCCCGCGCCCCGCCCAGGGCGACGAAGAGATCCCCCGGCTCCAGGGTCCGTGTGTCGATGGATAGCCCTCGCACCTGGAAGGCGCGGGAGACCTTGCCCTGCGTCGCCCGGGCGATGGCGGCGGCGGTCCAGAGGGAGCGGCGGGTCACGACCGATCCTCCAGGGCCGCGCGGGTCTCGGCCACGTCGTCGAAGGGATGCACTACTCCGGCGATGGTCTGGCCCTGTTCGTGACCCTTGCCGGCCACGACCAGCACGTCGCCCTCGCGCAGGCTGGCGACCGCGCTGCGGATCGCTTCCCGTCGGTCGCCGATATCCTCCAGGCCCGAAGTCCCGGCCCGGACCTCGGCCCGGATGGCGGCGGGATCCTCGCTGCGGGGGTTGTCGTCGGTGACGATGGCCCGGTCCGCCAGCCGCGCCGCAAGGTCGCCCATGAGGGGGCGCTTGGTCCGGTCGCGGTCGCCCCCCGCCCCGAACACGACGATCAGCCGTCCGGAAGCATGGGGGCGCAGGGCCCTCAGCACCGTCTCCAGTCCGTCCGGGGTGTGGGCGTAGTCCACATAGGCCTCTCCGCCGCGGGGACCGGACCCCACATGCTGGAGACGGCCGGGCGCCCCGGTCAGGCGTTCAAGGGCGCCGAAGACGTCTTCCGGGGCCTCCCCGATGGCGATGCCAAGGCCGGCGGCGGCGAGGGCGTTCATGGCCTGGAAGGCGCCCGCCAGGGGCAGGTCGACGCGCCAGGTCCGACCGGCGTGCTCGAGGCTGAGCACCTGGCCGCCGGGTCGGGGCGTCCGTCCGGTGAGCCTCAGGTCCCGCCCCGCCTCGCCAAAGGTGATGAGGTCGGCGCCGGCCAGGGTCGCGGCCGCGACGAAGGCGGGGAAGGCGGGCGAGTCCGCATTCAGGACCGCCGGCGCGCCCCGGGGCAGAAGGGTGTCGAACAGGCGCAGCTTGGCGGACTGATAGCTGTCCATGTCGCCGTGGTAGTCCAGGTGGTCCTGGGTCAGGTTCAGGAAGGCCGCGGCGGACAGGCGCACGCCGTCCAGCCGCCTCTGGTCGATGCCGTGGGAGGAGGCCTCAAGCGCAAGGTCCGTCACTCCCCTTCCGGCCAGGTCCGCAAGAAGGGCGGCGACGTCGCCAGCATCCGGCGTTGTCAGCCCCGGCGGCGTGAGCGCGACATCCGCCTGACCGGGCCCGGACACCAGGACGCCGAGGGTTCCCATGCTGGCGGAGATCCGGCCCGTCGCCGCGGCGATCTGCCGGCGGAAGCCCGCCACAGAGGTCTTTCCGTTGGTCCCGGTGACGGCCACGACCACTTCCGGCTGGCGATGGTGGAAGGCCGCGGCGGCCAGGGCGTAGGCCCTGCGGGGGTCCTCGCTGGCGATGACCGGGACACCCAGACCCGGCAGGTCCCGGCCGCAGAGCACGGCGGCGGCGCCGGCGGCCACGGCCTGGGGCGCGAAGTCCGCGCCATCACGGGCGACCCCGGGAAGGGCCGCGAAGAGGACGCCGGGGCCGACCCGACGGCTGTCGGCGGTGACCCCGGTGATCTCCGGATCGACCGGCAGGTCCCTGTGCAGGAGCTGGGACAGGCGCACGGCGGTCAACGCTCCTGCAGGGCGGCGAGTTCGGCGTTGGCCGGGACCGGCTGGGCGGCGACCTGCTCGAAGCGGCGGGTTACGCCAAGAAAGGGCGCGACGCGGTCGATGATCTTGCCCGCCGTGGGCGCGGCGGTCAGGCCGCCAGTGCGCCCGCCGGACTCGGCGTCGGCGACCGGCTCATCGATGAGGACCAGCACGAGATAGCGATCATCGCCAAGGGCGCCATCGGTGGGAAAGACGCCGGCGAAGGAGGCGAGCACCTTGTCCCGGACATACCGCCCCTCGATCACCTTCTCCGCCGACCCGGTCTTGCCGCCGACCCGCAGGCCTGCAGCGTTGGCGCGGCGGCCCGAGCCCTCCAGCACGTTTCGGCGCATCAGGCCGAGCATCTGGCGGGACGTCTCCTCGCTGATGATGCGTCGGCCGTCGGGGCGGGCGCCCGACTGCATGGGCTGGACGGTCAGGGGAAGGTAGCGCCCCCCGTTCAGGACCGAGCCCAACCCCGCCGCCAGGGCGACCGGGGAGACCGAGATGGCGTGACCGAAGGACGCCGAGGCCACGGTGTTGGGATTCCACTCCCGCGGCAGGATGGGGCGGGCGGACTCGTTCAGCTCGATCGGGGCGGCGTGGGACAGGCCGAAGGCCTGGAAGTACTGCGTCATGGCCGGCCCGCCGACCGCCAGGGCGATCTGGCTGGCGCCGATGTTGGAGGACTTCAGGAAGATGTCCGTGGCCGTCAGGTCGTGATCGACGGCATGGAGATCCCGGATCACCCGCGACCCGATGTTCATGCCCTTGGTCGTATGAAAGAGGGTCTCGGGGGTGATCTTGTGGGTGTCGAGGCCCACCGCCAGAGTGAAGACCTTGAACGTCGACCCCATCTCGTAAACCGACGCGACGGCCCGGTTCCGCAGCTGGTCGGGCGTGGACCCGCCGGCGTGATTGGGATCGAAGGTCGGCCAGGACGACATGGCCAGGACTTCACCGGTCTGGACATTGGTGATCAGGCCGACCGCGCCCTTGGCCTGCAGCCGCGTGGCGGCGGCGGAGAGCTCGTCATCCAGGGCGGCCTGGACGCGCATGTCGATGGACAGCGGGGTGGGCTCGCGGTCGCCGGCGCCAGCACGGATACGCTCATTCAGGGCGCCCTCGGCCCCGGCCAGGCCCTCGCCGCCGGTATCGGAGAAGCCGATCAGGTGAGCGCCGGCGCCGCCGAGAGGATAGACCCGGCGCGGCTCCCTCTCGAACACCACCCCGGGAAGGCCAAGGTCGTGGACCCGGTCCCGGTCGGCGGGCGACAGCGGACCCGCCAGGAAGGTGCGGCGCGAGGCCGCCATCGCGCGGTCGAGCCGCGTGACGGACAGGTCGGGGAGAGCCTTCAACAGTCCCGCACGGGTTTCCGCACGGTCCCAGACGTCCCGGGGGTCCAGGTAGAGGGTGTAGAAGGGCAGGTCTGCAGCCAGGAGGGCGCCGCGACGGTCCACCAGGGGCGCGCGGGCCGGCCCAGGGCCGCCGCGGGCGCCTGTGGCGACGTCCAGGCCCGGGAAGATGGCGAGGCGCGTGGCTCCCACGGCGAGGCAGAGGAAGCCGGCGACGAAAAAGGCGAGGACCACGAGGATGCGGATGCGGGCGTCGTTCTCCGCCCGACCGGACGTGCGGGCCTTCTCGAAGGCGCGCTCCAGGCTCCAGAGCCACGCCTTGATCCATCTCCAGCCAGGAGCGGGCCGGCCCGGATGCGTCAGGCTCATGGCTTCGGCTCCTGAGAGGCGGGCGAGGCGGTGTCTTCCTCAGCCACTGCGGAGGTCTCGGTTTCCGCTGCGGCCGGGAGCCCCGGCGCGGCGACCACGAGAAGCTGGGGCGTGGCGGGCGCCGGCGCCTGCAGGGCGTCCGCCAGGCCCTGGGGCGTGATCTCCCGGGCGGAGGCCACAGGGGCGAGGCCGGCATAGGACCGGGCCATGGCGGCCAGGCGCTCGGGACGCTCAAGATGGGCGACCTCGGCCTCGAGAAGGACAATGCGGTCCTGCTCCTCGGCGATCTGGCGCTCTGCAGCGGCGATCTGGCCGCGCTCGCCCCCAGCCATGGTCTTGGCGAGGTAGACGCCGAGGATCAGGCCCAGGAGGCCGATGAACAGGGCGACGTCCACAGTCCGGAAACCGAGGATCCGGCGGTCCAGGAGGGTCATGCCGCTGCCCTCCAGAGTGGGGCCGTCGTCCGCTCCGCGGCGCGAAGCCTGGCGGATCGGGCGCGAGGGTTGGCCGCAGTCTCCGCCTCCGTCGGGGGCGTCGAGCGCACGGACAGGAGCGTAAAGCTCGGATCGGCGCCACGGGGCGCTTCCGGCGCATGGCGCGATCCGCCCGGGGTCCGGCCGGAGCGTTCCGCCAGGAAGCCCTTGACGATCCGGTCCTCGAGGGAATGGAAGGTCACGACGGCCAGCCGGCCTCCGGGCCGCAGGATACGCTCAGCGGCGATGAGGCCCGCCTCCAGCTCGGCCAGCTCGTCATTGACGGCGATCCGGAGCGCCTGGAAGGCGCGGGTGGCGGGATGGACGCGGGCGCCCCGGCGTCCGCCCAGGGCCCGCTCGATGACCTCTGCAAGGTCCGTGGTCCGGGTGAAGGGGGTGGTCTCGCGGCGACGGGCGATGGCCGAGGCGATGCGGCGGGACTGCCGCTCCTCGCCGTAGAGCCAGAAGATGCGCGCCAGGTCGGCGGGCTCGCCGGTATTGACCAGGTCCGCCGCCGTGGGTCCGCCGTCGCCCATGCGCATGTCCAGGGGACCGTCCCGGAGGAAGGAGAAGCCGCGCTCGGCCTCGTCCAGCTGCATGGAGGATACGCCCAGGTCGAGGGCGACCCCGTCCACGGCGGAAGCGCCCAGGACCTCAGCCATGGTCGAGAAGGGCGCAATGACCAACCGGAAGTCGGGACCGAGTCCCTCGGCGAAACGGGCGGCGGAGGGATCCCGGTCGAAGGCGGTGACTTGGGCGCCGGCGGCGAGGAAGGCCCGGGCGTAGCCCCCCGCCCCGAAGGTCCCGTCCACCACGTGCCGGCCGGGCGCCGGAACGATGGCCGCGACCACCTCGTTCAGCAGGACGGAGAGGTGGGGCGCGTTCATCCCGGCAGACCCGAGCGCTGGCCCCTCTGAGCGGCGCGAAGCTGGGCCAACCCCTCGCGGGCCAGCTCCCTCTGGACCGCCCGGTGCGCCTGGAAGGCGTCGCGCTCCCAGATCTGGAAGCGGTCGCCAAGCCCCACCACGACCACCCAATCGGTCAGGCCGAAGGCGTCGCAGAGCGTTTCCGGAAGCGTGATCCGGCCGGCCGTGTCGAAGCTCAACCGCGCCATGCCGCCCAGGACGGAGGTCTCCAGGGCCGAACGCAGGGGATCGCCGAACTCCAGCTCCTCGATCACGCCGATATAGCGCTCGAACAGGACCTGGCCGCCGCCCTCGATGCAATCGGCCTCGATGGAGGGAAAGCAGACCACCCCATCGAAGGGACCGGAAACCGCGGCGCGGAACTCCTGCGGCACGACGATGCGCCGCTTGGCGTCCAGCTGCTTTTCGAACGTCGAGATGAACATCCCGCAGCGTCCTGTCCTGCGCCCCCTCGGGCCGCGCCCCTGCCGATCCCGGAGCGACGCCGGCCACGACCGAAGTCGTGGGGAAAGGAGCCTGTCCAGGGTTCAAATGGGCTATCATGGGATCGAATGGGAAACAATGACTCTGACTGCCAATACTAAGTATTCTCAGCTGATTTCCCTTCAAATAGGGTTAATCTCCACTGCCTCTCCACAGGCCATACAGAGAACCCTTGCCCGGAAGCCGTGGGATGGCCGGACATCTGTTGATAAGTGCGGTTTCGGAGGCGGATGGAAACCAGACGGCCTGTAAGCCGGGTTCTGTGCCGCCCGCCGGAGCGGGCGCGGCGATCATTCCTCTGGACCGCCCATTGCTGGACGGTTCTCGCGACCTACCCGGACCCCTGGGCCTGCGACAGCCCTGCCGGATCGCTCCGGCGCGGGGTCCCTATTCGGTCTTGCTCCTGGCGGGGCTTGCCATGCCGTCCCCATTGCTGGGTCCGCGGTGCGCTCTTACCGCACCCTTTCACCCTTGCCCCGGCCGCGACCGGGGCGGTCTGCTCTCTGTGGCGCTATCCCTGGGGTCGCCCCCGGCGGGCGTTACCCGCCGCCATGTCGTAGTGGAGCCCGGACTTTCCTCCCCCGCCCCGAAGGACAGGAGCGACCGCCCGGCCGTCTGGTTCCGTTTGCAGCAGTGGCCCTCTGCGGGGCCGGCGTCAATCCGCAAGCCGGGCGAAGACCAGCTGGGCCCAGGCCTGGCCCTTCCAGTACCCCCGCCGGGCGAGGACGCCTTCCTGCTGGAATCCCATCCGCCTGAGCAGGGCGCAGGACCGTTCGTTCCCGACCGTCACCATGGCCTCGAGGCGCAGGAGGCCGAAGTCGGTGAAGCCCCGCGCGATCACCGCCGGCAGGAGGGTCGACATGACCCCCCTCCCCCACTGGTCGCGGGCGAGGTCATAGGCGATCTCGCCCCAGCGCCCCCGGCCGCGCTCGATCCGGTTGAAGCCCACCGTGCCGATCAGACGCCCCTCTCCCGCCCGGCGGACGCCCCAGCGCACGCCCAGCCCCTGCGCCGCCTGAGCCTCCGCCCAGTCGATGATGTCGAGGGCCTCGAACTCGGTTTGGAGGGGCTCGATGTCCATGAAGGCGCAGACCTCGGGGTCGGAGAAGAGCTCCAGCAGGCCCTCAGCGTCCGCCTCAGACAGGGCGCGCAGCTCGAAGCCGTCGACCCGGGGCGGATCGGTGATCATCCGCCGGCCAGCCGCAGGAGGGCGATCAGGCGGGCGCGGGTCAGGCCATCGGCCACGCCGTCGAAGCGGCTCTGCACCCAGTGTCGCTGGAAGGCCGAGACCACCTCCCGCGTGGCGGCGTCGAAGCGTCCGGTGGGCGCGCAGTCGTAGCCCAGCCGCGTCAGGCCGGCCTGGAAGGCGAAGACGGCGGCCCCCTCCTCCCCCTCCGCGAGGGGCGCGCCGGGCGCCGGCGGGGGCTCGACCCACAGGCCATGCCCCGCCGCCGCCAGGCGCTTCCAGGGGAAGCGCTCCCCCGGATCCTGCCTGCGGGCCGGGGTGACGTCGGAATGGCCGACAATGTCGCCGTCGGCGATGGTCCAGCGGCTGCGGATGTCGGTCACCAGGGCGATGACGGCTTCGACCTGGGGCTCGGGGAAGTCGCGATAGCCGAACTCATGACCGGGATTGACGATCTCGATCCCGATGGAGCGGCCGTTGATGTCGGTCTGGCCCTTCCAGGAAGAGACGCCGGCGTGCCAGGCCCGCCGGGCCTCATCCACCATGCGGAAGACCCGGCCGTCCTCCTCGACGAGGTAGTGTGCGCTGACCCGCCCGCCGGGCGTGGGATCGCGAAGCCTCTCCAGGGCGGCCTCGCCGGTCTGCATGCCGGTATAGTGCAGGACGATCATGTCCGGCGGGGCGGTGCGGGTGTCGAAGTTCGGCGACGGGGCGTCGATATAGTCCATGGCCGGGAAGCTAGGGGCAATCGCGCCGCGCCGCATCCAGATTGTGGCGAGGGCGGCGCTCCCTGCTGCGAGGGGTCAGGGCGGGTGTCAACTGGGATGCCGGTGACCCCCTCCGGCCCGCTGCGCGGCCCACCTCCCCCTGGGGGGAGGAATTACGGAGCCATTGCTCCCCCAGGGGGGAGCTGCCGGCGAAGCCGGCTGAGGGGGTCAACGGCGGCTCAGCTGACCCCCTCCGGCCCGCTGCGCGGCCCACCTCCCCCTGGGGGGAGGAATTGGGGGGGTCGGTCAGGCGCCCTGGCCGCGGCCGAAGAAGAGGACCAGTCGGGCCAGCTGGTTGAAGCGGAAGGCGATGACCAGGACGCCGGCCATGGCGAGGGCCGCCCCCAACGCCATGCGCAGGTCGACCACGTCGCCGGTGAAGATCACCCCCAGGGCGATGGTGAAGATCGGCGTCATCAGGGTCAGGGGCGAGACCAGGGTCGCCTCGTAGCGCTGGATCAGGGTGTAGTAGAGGGTGTGGGCCAGCACCGAGACGACAAGTCCGGAGAACAGCACCGCCGCGCCCAGGGCCCAGGGGTTGGCCAGGGTCACCGCCGCCTGGCCCGTCTCGAAGGACAGGGTGTAGGCGAGGGTCGGGATCACCGAGGTCAGGCCGACCCAGGCCTGGAACTGCAGGGGCTTCACCCCCTCGATCTGCTTCATCAGCACGGCGCCGAAGGAGCCGATCACCGCCGAGGCGACGACGAAGAGCAGGCCCGCCGACATGTGCAGTCCGTCAGGGTTCCACATGACCAGGACGACGCCGGCCAGGGTCATGGCCGTCCCGGCGATCCGGCGGGCGTCCAGGCGCTCGCCCAGGAGGAACCAGGACAGGACCGCCGTGACCGGCACGCCCAGCTGGCTGACGATGGCGACCGCTGAGGGACTGGCGGTCTCAAGGGCGAAGAAGACGAGGGCGAAGGTCCCGCAGCCCATGCACAGGCCCACCAGGATCATCCGCCAGAGGGGCCGGGGGACGTTCCGGAGCCAGGGCCAGACCACCGCCAGCACGACAGCGAAGCGCAGGGCCGCATAGAACATGGGAGGCGCGCTCAGGTTGGCGATCACCAGCTTGGAGATGATCGAATTGGCCGCCCAGATCAGGCAGACCAGCGTCATCAGGCCAAAGTCGCGCGGGCTCATGCCGGGGCTTTCGCCCGCTTTGGCGACAAGGGCAACGCCTTTCCCACCGCCCGGGGCGCCTTGTCAGGGTGCGCTGGGCGGGCGAGGCTGCAGGCAAACGGAGGCGCAGATGAGCGGACCCTTTCTCGGACCCGACGTGAAGGACCTGGGCGCGGCCTGGATCGACCCTTCGGCCCGGCTGTTCGGCGCGGTGGAGATTCATCCCGGCGCCTCGGTCTGGTGCAATGTGGTCGTGCGCGCCGAGAGCGACCGGGTGGTGATCGGGCCCCGCGCCAACATCCAGGACTTCGTGATGATCCACGTGGGCGCCGGCACAGGGACCCTTATCGGCGCCGACTGCTCGATCACCCACCACGTCACCCTGCATGGCTGCGAGATCGGCGAGGCCTGCCTGATCGGCATCGGCGCCACCATCATGGACGGCTGCCGGATCGGAGCGGGCTCAATCGTCGCCGGGGGCGCTTTCCTGAAGGAGGGGACGGTGATCCCCCCCGGCTCCATCGTCATGGGCTCACCCGGCGCAGTAACCCGCACCCGGGACAACACCCTGGCGAACCGGCTGAACGCCTTTCTCTACCGGCGGAATGCGGAAGCCTATGCGACCGGGGACTACCGTCTCTGGTCCACCGAGGGCTTCCGCGCCGAAATGGCCGCCGAGCGCACGCGCCTGGCGGCCGAGCTTCAGGCCGCGGCGCCGAGCGACAGGGCCTCGTAACGCGCCAGGTGATGGTCGGTGGAGCCGAACAGGCCCTCGATCATGGTCGCGCGCTTGAAGTAGTGGCCGATGGCCATCTCGTCGGTCACGCCCATGCCGCCGTGGAGTTGGACGGCGTTCTGCCCGACGAACTTGCAGGCCTTGCCGATCTGCACCTTGGCGGCCGAGGCGGCCTTGGCCCGCTCGGCGTCGCTGTCGGACAGGCGGATGGTGGCCATGTAGGTCATCGAGATCGACTGCTCGAGCTGGATGAACATGTCGACCATGCGATGCTGAAGGACCTGGAAGGACGAGATCGGCACGCCGAACTGCTTGCGCTGCTTGGTGTACTCCACCGTGCCTTCCTGCAGACGGCGCAGGACGCCGCAGGCCTCGGCGCAGGTGGCGGCGATGGCTTCGTCCATCACCTTCTCGACCAGGGGCAGGGCCTCGCCCTCGCCGCCGACCCGGGCCTCGGCGCCCAGGACGACGTTCTCGAAATAGACCTCCGAGGCGCGGAAGCCGTCGACGGTCGGGTAGTCGCGGGTGGTCACGCCCTTGGCCGACTTCGGCACGATGAAGACGGACACTCCGCCGGCGTCGCGCTGGCCGCCGCCGGTGCGGGCCGTGACGACCAGGTGGGTGGCGTAGGGCGCGCCCACCACCACGGCCTTGTGGCCATTGAGGACGTAGCCCGCGCCATCCTTGCGGGCGGTCGTCTTCAGGTCGCGGATGTTGTAGCGGCCCTGCGGCTCGGCGTAGGCGAAGGCGAAGATGGCCTTGCCGGCGATGATCTGGCCGATCATCTCCTCGGCGCCGGCCGGGGCGCCGTGCTTCAGGAAGCCGCCGCCGATGACCACCGTGCCGAGATAGGGCTCGACCACGAGGGCCTTACCCAGCTCTTCCATGACCACCATGTTCTCGGTGTAGCCGCCGCCCAGGCCGCCGAGGGCCTCCGGGAAGGCCGCCCCCAGGATGCCCAGCTCATCGGCGAAGGCGCTCCAGACGTCCGGGCGCCAGAAGGGCTCGCGCCCCAAGGCCGCCCGGCGCTGGTCGAAACCATAGTTGTCCGCCAGGTAGCTCGCGACCGTGTCGCGGAGCATCGACTGTTCTTCGGTGAAGCTGAAATCCATGTTCGTCCCGCCCGGGGCCGCAGCCCCTCCTGAATGTCCTAGGGTGTTTTAGAGGCCCAGCACCATCTTGGAGATGATGTTGCGCTGGATCTCGTTGGAGCCGCCATAGATCGAGGTCTTGCGGCCGTTGAAGTAGTCGCCCGCCAGGCCCAGGGCGTGGTTGGGGCCAATACCGGAGTTGTGGCCCGCATCGCCCAGGAAGGGGGCGCCGTAGTGCCCGGCGGCCTCCAGGGCCAGTTCCTGCAGGCGCTGCTGGATCTCGGTGCCCTTGATCTTGAGGATCGAGCTCTCCGGGCCGGGGCCCTTGCCGCTGGACTCGCCGGCCAGGGTGCGCAGTTCGGTGAACTCCAGTGCGGTCAGGTCGATCTCCAGTTCGGCCACCTTCCGGCGGAAGAAGGCGTCCTCGATCAGGGCGCCGCCGGCGTCGGACAGCTCCGTGGAGGCCATCTGGCGCAGGCGCTCGAGGCCGCGCTTGGAGCGCGCCACCCCGGCGATGCCGGACCGCTCGTGAGCCAGCAGGGCCTTGGCGCAGGTCCAGCCCTGGTTCTCGTGGAAGATGCGGTTCTCGACCGGCACCTTCACATTGTCGAGGAAGACGTCGTTGACCTCGTGGCCGCCTTCCAGTGTCGTGATGCGACGCACCGAGATGCCCGGGGTCTTCATGTCGATGAGCAGGAAGGAGATGCCCGACTGCGGCTTGGCGTCGGGGTCGGTGCGCACCAGGAAGAAGCCCCAGTCGGCATGCTGGCCCAGGGTCGTCCAGGTCTTCTGGCCGTTGACGATGTAGTATTCCTTGCCGTCGTCGCCGGTGACGCGCTCGGCGCGGGTCTTGAGGCTGGCGAGGTCAGAGCCCGAGCCCGGCTCGGAATAGCCCTGGCACCACCAGACGAGGCCGTCGCGGACGCCCGGGAGGAAGCGCTGCTTCTGCTCCTCGGTGCCGAAGGTGTAGAGCACGGGCGCCAGCATGGAGACGCCGAAGGGCAGGATGCCGATGGTGTCGGCCCGGGCCTGCTCCTCGGACCAGATGTACTTCTGGGTGGGGGTCCAGCCGGTGCCGCCCAGCTCCACCGGCCAGGAGGGGACCGCCCAGCCCTTCTGGGCGAGGATCCGGTGCCAGGAGAGATAGTCCTCCTTGCTCAGGGTCTCATCGCGTTCCTGCTTCTCGCGCAGCGCCCTCGGGTAGTTTTCGGCGATGAAGGTGCGGACCTCCAGGCGGAAGGCGTTGTCCTCGGGGGAGAAATCCAGGTTCATGAGAAAGCTCCGGCGTCTGGCGCGGAAATACGCGCCGTTCCGTCTCTCCACATAGGTGAAGGAGCCCGGGTTGAAAAGCCGCCCGTCCCGATGACGTTGGGACAGCCGCCTCCTGCACCGCCGCCTGGACCGCCGGCCGCGCCGGGGGCTTGCCGCAGCGGGGCTAGCGGGCCCAATATGCAGCCTTGCTATTCTCCAGGCGACAGAGGCTCCGTCGCCGCCGGACAGGCCCTTCCCCATGCGCACGCCCTGCATCAAGATCTGCGTCGTCGATGGCGAAAGTGGCCTTTGCATGGGCTGCTACCGACGCCTGAACGAGGTTGCAGGCTGGTCGAAGATGACGCCTGAGGCGCGGGACGCGGTCATGGCGGAGCTGCCGTCGCGGGTGAACCTGATCCGCCCGGAGAAACGGGCCATGTTCTCGTAAGGACTTGGCCTCTCGCTCCTGCCAGACCCGGACTCTGACAGGGGAGAACAGGCGCCATCTCCTCGCGGCGCTGGCCGCCCAGACGGCCGAGAGCGACGAGATCCGCTTCGGCCAGCTCTGAGGCCGACCGCCCCTCCGGCGATGTTCATAACCGGCTAACCATCCTCGACTAGCGTGGGCGTGTTGGAATGGGTTCCGGAGACGCAGAGGCCATGCACAGGAAGGCGATGATCGCCCTGGCCTCCGCCATCGCGGCCGTGGCCGCCGGCCAGGCCGTCCTGACCCTGGCGCCCGGCGTGCGCGCCTCCTCGGCGGTCCTTCCGCCGGCAGGGGGGGCCTCTCCGAGCCCCGCCGCCGTGGCGATGGGCAAGGACGGGCATTACTGGGCGCAGGTCCAGGTCAATGGCCAGTCCGTCCGCATGCTGGTCGACACCGGCGCCACCGTTGTCTCCCTGACCGCCGCTGACGCCCGCCGCGTGGGCCTCGATCCCGACGCCCTGACCTACGGCCTGAAGGTGGCGACCGCCGCCGGTGAGGCCCGCGCCGCCCGGATCACCCTGGCCTCCGTGGGGGTGGATGGGGCGGTGGTGCAGAATGTCGACGCCCTGGTGCTTGACCGGGATACCGACGCCTCACTGCTGGGCATGAGCTATCTGCGCCGGCTCTCCGGCTTCGAGGCCACGCCCCAGGCCCTGCGCCTCCACCCCTGACCCGGACACCTCCGCCAGGGCGCGGAGGATGACCTCCGTCCCCGCCCCGGGCCTGACCGACTCCACCGTCAGGATCCGCCGCCAGGCCCGCGCCCCGCGCCGGCCCTGGAACAGGCCCAGCATGTGCCGGGTCATGGCCGCCAGCGGGACCCCTTCCGCCAGGCGCGCCTCGACATAGGGAAGATAGGCTTCCACGGCGGCCTCCGGGCTCACGATCTCGCCCTCGCCGAAGATCCGGGCGTCCACCTCCCCCAGCAGGCCGGGATCGTGATAGGCCGCCCGGCCCAGCATGACCCCGTCGAAGTCGGCCAGCAGGGCCTCCGCCGCGTCGAGCCCGGCGATCCCACCGTTCAGTGCAATCGTCAGGCCGGGCCGTTCGCGCTTCAGGCGCCGGACCAGATCATAGTTCAGGGGCGGTACGTCCCGGTTCTCCTTGGGCGACAGGCCCTTCAGGATGGCCTTGCGCGCATGGACGATGAAGGTGTCGACCCCCGCCGCCGCGCAGGCGTCCACCAGGGTGAAGAGGCTGGCCTCCGGGTCCTGGTCATCCACGCCGATCCGGCACTTCACCGTCGCCGGAACCCGAACGGCCTGCCGGATGGCGGCCATGCACTCAGCCACCAGGGCCGGCTCCCGCATGAGGCAGGCGCCGAACCGGCCGGACTGCACCCGGTCGGAGGGGCAGCCGACGTTCAGGTTGATCTCATCGTAGCCGAAGGCCTCACCGATCCGCGCCGCCTGCGCCAGTTCCGCCGGGTCGCTGCCGCCCAGCTGCAGGGCGACGGGGTGTTCGGCCGGATCGAAGCCCAGCAGACGCTCCCGGTCGCCATGCAGGACCGCCGCGCTGGTGACCATCTCGGAGTAGAGCAAGGCGCGCCGCGTCAGCACCCGGTGGAAGGACCGGCAGTGCCGGTCGGTCCAGTCCATCATCGGGGCGACGGAGAAGCGGTGGGAGGTCGGGGTCATTCGCGTCCTGCGCCTTTCCCGTCCTGCCGGGATCCGATGCCGCCGCACTAGATCAGCCGTCCGGCGCTTGCAAACGGGAATCCAGGGAGAAGCGGCCCGACCTCGCCGGCAGGCCAATCCCGCGCTGGATCAAGCCCGCTCGCAGGGCGACCCCTTTTCAGAGGGCGATGGCGGCGGCCTTGTCCATGTGGAGCCGCCGGGAGACGCTGGCTGACGCCCTGCACCTTCGGCTGACCCGTCAGGCGGCCGGCCCCCGGCCTCGCGCCGCCGCGAACAGGGCGATGGTGGTGAGCAGCAGGTAGACGGCGATGGCGCCGTGCCGGGCGACGGTCAGGGTCGCGGCCCCGGCCTGGTGGGCGATCCATGCATCCCCCACAGGCATGACGAGGGCCGCCAGCGCCGTCCACTTGAGCGCAGTCAGGTCGCGACGGACCAGGAAAAGGGTGACCAGGAGGGCGATGAAGGCCGTCCTCAGGCCGTAGATGAGCACCCACGAGGGATCTCCGCCCACCGGAAGCGGAGCCCCCATGTAGACGGCGAAGGCCGCGGGATCGAGGCTGACGCGAAGGACGTTGAAGGCCTGCAGCCCGGCCATCGGGACAGCCATCCAGAAGCCCGCCGTGCGGAGGGGCGGGCGCGCGGGGATCGTCTGGGTCTGTGACATGGGTTCCTCCATTGCTCACGGGGAGGGTAGAGGTCCTTGGGGCGCCGCAGGCCATGAGATCGGGCGTCTACGGATGAGCCCAGCTCAACCATGCCTTCAGACCTCCGGTCCGGCGGGCGGTCGCCATGGAGGACCTCAGCGCTGGCGACCCTCTCAGTGTAGAGCAAGCCGCGCCGCATCAGCATCCGGTGGCACGGGCAGCCGCGACGGTCGTCTCAGTCCATGATCCGGAGGACGGAGAAGCGGTGGGAGGTCGGGGTCATTCGCTCCCGGCGCTTGCTAACGGGGGTCGGCCTGCGCCTGCACCGCCGGGAGCCCGATCCGGTACTGGATGAAGCCCGTCCGAAGGGCCACCTTCTCGTAGAGGGCGATGGCGGTGGCGTTGTCCTCATGGGTCAGCCAGTAGACGCGGCTCGCGCCCTGCGCCGTCGCCCGATCGCAGACGGCGGCGATCAGGGCCCTGCCGACGCCGGAACCGCGGGCCTCGGACGCCGTGAACAGGTCCTGCAGGTAGCAGTAATCGCCCCTTGTCCAGGTCGACTGGTGAAACACGAAGTGCACGATCCCGACGAGGCGTCCCTCCACAAAGGCGCCGAGGACGAACATCGGCTCCGACGGGTCCAGGAGTCGTCGCCAGGTCAGATCCGTCGTCTCTCCGTCGATCTCGACCTCGTAGAACTGCTGGTAGCCCCGCCAGAGCGGCAGCCACTCTGGCCGATGCCGGTCCTCGAGGGCGATGATCTCGATCATGCGGGGGCTCCTTTCCGCCTTGCAGGGGAGACAGGTTCCTGGGGCCTATCCGGACCCCGATCGGCCTTCGGCGGGTCGCGGGGGCGCACTGGCGAAGGGTCCGCAGAACCGGCGGTTCATGGAAGACAAGACGTGCGGCGAGCGGCAGGCTCCCGTCAAGGAGACCCCCATGGAAGTGATCACCCGTCTGGCCTGGCTGTTCCTCGCGGCCATCCATGTCCCGCCCGCCCTCGTCGCCGTGTTCCCGGGTCTCATGGGTCGGCTCTACGGCGTCGCACCCGCCGGCGAGATCGGACTGATGCTCTCCCACAGGGCGGTTCTCTTCCTCGCGGTCGCTGTAGCCTGCGCCTGGGGAGCCTTCGACCCTGACGCCCGCCGCCCTCTGAGCCTGGTGGTGACGATCAGCGTCGCCGGCTTCCTGTGGCTCTTCGTCACCGCCGGCGCCCCGCGCGGCGCCCTTCGGACCATCGCCATCGTCGACGCCATCGCCATGGTCCCGCTCGCCTGGATCCTCCTTCAGGCCTGGCGACCCAGTGCGGCGTAGACGAGGGCCGCCGCCATCACCGCCTCCAGCACCAGATAGAGGGCCGGCAGGCGGCCGAGGGTGCGGTCGATCCCGGCGGAGACCAGACGTCCGCCGGCCATTCCGGCAAGGGCCGCCGCCACGGTCAGGCACACCCCGGCCCGGAGGCCCGGAAGGGCCAGAGCGGCGACGAGGCCGGCGGCCATGGCCAGGCCAAATCCTCCATAGACCGCCCGGACCTCGTTCCGCCCTGCAGCGGTCAGGGTGGGAATGTCGAACTGGCGGGAAACCCGCTGGGGGCTCACCAGCGCGCCAATTCCCATGACGACGAAGCCGAGGATGGCCAGGAGAATGGGCAGATCGTTGAGGGTGGCGTGTGTCATGTCCGGAGATTACACCGCGCCATGACGTCAGGATTTCAAAAGTCGCCGGCCTGCATCTGGCTGAGGGGAGCCCGCGCCGCCTATGTGGGGCCTGGACTCGACCTCGACCCCCATCGCGCCGCCGTCGCTGTGATCGCCTTCGCCCTCCAGGAGCCCTTCGACCTCGAGGTCTTACCCGACAGCGACCGGGCGGCGTCGTCCTGCACCGCGCCCGTCGCCGTCATCCCCCCCGGCGTCCTGCATCAGATCAGGGCGCGCGGCCCCATGGCCTTCCTGTACCTCGACGCCATCGGCGACGATGAGCTTGCCCTCGGCCGACGCGACCTTCGCCTTCCGACCGGCCTGGACTGGAAGGAGGGCCCGACCGGAGCCCTCATCCGGGCCCTCTGGGAGAGCCTCGACCTTCCTGCACGCGCCGCTCCTGATCCCCGGATCGTCACCGTCCTGCGGGCGCTGGAGGACGATCCAGACGCCTTCGCAACCTTCGACGGGGCCGCGCGGGAGGCAGGTCTCTCGGTCTCCAGGACCCGGGAATTGATCCGCATGGCCGTCGGCATCCCCTTCCGCCGTTACAGGCTCTGGCGGCGCATGGCGGTCGCCGGGCGCGAGCTGGCCCGGTCCGCAACCCTGACCGAGGCCGCCCACGCGGCCGGCTTCGCTTCCTCCGCCCACTTCAGCACCGCGTTCAGGGCGATGTTCGGGCTCTCGCCGTCGGGACTGCTGAGGGCCGGGGTCCGCTTCGATGTCGACGGGATGCCCGGGGCGTCCGCCCCCTTCTGAGGCCCGCCGCCCCAACCTGGCGGCGAGTCACCGCCCAGAGGGGGTTCGGGACCTGGACCTGCGGGACGGTTCTGGTTCCCGCCGCAGGGGCCAGGGCCGGGACCGGGTCGCTTCCCGGGGGCGGTTTGCCACAAGATCAGGCGTCCTTGGACCCAAAACGCCCTTCAAACGGGGACTTCCGTCGTTTCACGCAGGTGACATATCGCGCCGGGCTTGGCAGGGTCGTCGCAAGCGATTCCCTGCTTGAAAGGATTTCCATGAACATTTCCGACCTGGTCGACGCCGTCGCCGCCACCGACTCCAAGCTCACCAAGGCCCAGACCAAGGCCGCCATCGAGGCCACCTTCGCCGCCATCCGCGACGCCGCCGCCAAGGGCGACGAAGTCTCGGTGCCCGGCTTCGGTAAGTTCGCCGTCCAGTCCAAGCCGGCCCGCACGGGCCGCAACCCCTCGACCGGCGCGACCATCCAGATCGCCGCGTCCAAGGCCCTGAAGTTCAAGCCCGCCAAGGCCCTCAAGGACGCCCTCGGCTGAGGACAAGCGTCACGGACCGGCGCTGCGGCGCCGGTCCGCCTGCGCTTGGCCCAAGAGCTGGCGCCGCCGCCTCAGAGCGGCTTTTCCAGAAGAAACCAGGTGCTGTCATCCTGCGGGAAATAGTTGTCCCGCCGGTAGGTGAATCCGTAATCGACGAGCCTGAGGCCGAAGCGGTCCATGAGCTCACCGGCGAAATCCCGCTTGAAGAGACGGTCCGCATTCCCGCGATAGGTCACCGTCACCGGGCTGGGATTGTAGTACTCACAGACCATGATGTAGCGCCGCGAGAGCGCAAAGAGGTTGTCGTAGACCCGCGGCAGCTCATCCGGATGGATGTGGATCAGAACCCCTTTTGTGAAGGCCAGGTCATGGCTTGCCTCGCCGGGTAGGGTTTCGAGTATGGTCTGATGGTGGATCTCAGCTATGCCCAGGTCGCGGGCCTTCTGTACGGCATTGACGTTGATCTCGTAGCCGCTGAGCTGGATCTCCGGATCAATCCGGTTGAGGGCCTGCAGGTTCAGGCCGATATTGCAGCCCAGTTCCACGACCGATCGAATACCCGGCGCCGAGCGAAAGATGCTCCCGAACAATACAACGTTCGACGTAATGAGCTTCTCGCCTTGGTTCCGCGACATGTAGTCATCGCCGAAGTCGCCCGCCCAGAAGGCCTCTTGCTCGGTCCTGAAGGTCATCGTGATGCATCCCCGACTTTAGGCGGCCGCTGATCATGCTTGGGTGTTTCCCCGGCGAGGTCAACGCGGTCATCGGGGAGGATGCAGGCCGGCGACCCTAAGCTGGCCGGCCTGCGCCATCTCACCTCAAGAGGATCAGGCCAGCCCGAGTACGGCGGCGAGGACCATGAGGATCCCGACCAGCCCCACTGCCCAGAACAGGGGGCGGATTTTCGGAAGCCCCAACAGGTAGACCACCGCGTGGCCGAGCCTCGAATAGAAGAAGAGCTGTGCGCCCAGGGCGGTTGTTGCTCCCAGGGCGCCGGTCGACGCCGCCACGAGGATGAGCGGCGCAAACAGGATCAGCCCCTCGCGATGGTTGTCCACCACCCGCAGGGCGCGGGCGTGAAAGCCTTCCGGCGGGCTGAGTCCGTCGCGGGAATCCGCCATGACCTGAAGGCCCTTGGCGCGGACGCCCGCAACCGTCTGAATGAGGATAAGAACAAGAAGCAGAACGGTCGAATAGACGAGAAGCCTGAGTTCAATCGGCATGTTTCCCTCCCATGGGCGCCGGCCGCAGGATCGACCGGTCGCTGGGACGGAGGCTGTGCCGTTTCCCCCTGAAGGTCAACGACCCCTTGGCGATCCCCGTCCGGCGGGCGATGATGGCCCTGCAGGAGATATCGACATGATCACCCGGACCGTCCGGCGATGCGCCCTTGGCGCCGCCCTCTTCCTCGCCGCCTGTTCCGCCGGCGGCACGCCGGACCCGCTGGCCGGCTTCGGACCCGATCCGAGCCTGCCGCCGCCGACCCGGTCCATCGTGCCCCAGATCGGCATCGCACAGCCCATCGGCTGGCAGGCGTCGGAGAAGCCCCGGGCGCCAGAGGGATTTGAGGTCACGCGCTACGCCGGCGCCCTGGCCCACCCCCGGTGGCTTCTGGTCCTGCCCAATGGCGACGTGCTGGTCGCCGAGTCTTCCTCCGAGAAGAAGGGCAAGCCGGACTTTCGCGATCGCGTCGCCAATCTCCTCATGGGTCGGGCGGGCGCCATCCAGCGCACGAGCCCAAACCGGATCACCCTCCTTCGCGACGCCGACAACGACGGCCTGGCGGAAGTCCAGACGACCTTCGCCGAGAACATCCGCCGCCCCTTCGGCATGACGCTCGTGGGCGACAACCTCTATGTGGCGCAGGACGACGGCATCGTGCGCCTGCCCTACAAGGCTGGCGACACCAAGGCCTCCGGTCCGCCCGAGAGGATCTTCGACCTGCCTGCGGGCCGCAACCACCACTGGACCAAGAGTGTCCTCGCCAGCCCGGACGGCAAGACCCTCTACGCCACGGTGGGGTCCAACTCGAACATCGCGGAGTTCGGCATGGAGGAAGAGGCCGGGCGCGCCGGCATCTGGGCGATCGACCCAGTGGCGCGCACAGGCCGCCTTTTCGCCACCGGCCTGCGCAACCCGGTCGGCCTCGACTTCGAGCCCGTGACCGGCGCCCTTTGGACTGCGGTCAACGAGCGCGATGAAATGGGCCCGGATCTTCCTCCGGACTACATGACCAGCGTCGTGGACGGCGGCTTCTATGGCTGGCCCTACAGCTATTTCGGCCAGATCGTCGACGAGCGGGTCCAGCCCCAGCGTCCGGACCTGGTGGCGAAGGCGCTGAAGCCGGACTATGCCCTGGGCCCGCACACGGCCTCTTTGGGACTGGCCTTCTATCGGGCCGGAGACTTCCCGGAAAAGTACAAGGGGGGCGCCTTCGTCGGACAGCATGGGTCCTGGAACCGCAAGCCCCTGAACGGCTACCGGGTTGTCTTCGTGCCCTTTGTCAACGGCAAGCCCTCGGGACCGCCGGAGGTCTTCCTCGATGGCTTCCTGACCGACGACGGAAAGACACGCGGACGTCCGGTCGGCGTGGCCGTGGACCGGACCGGCGCCCTCCTTGTCGCGGATGACGCCGGCAAGGCGATCTGGCGGGTGGCGCCCAAGCGGCCCTGACCCCGAGGGGCGTCAGCCGAAGGTCTTCCGCAGCCGGAACTGGACCGCACCGTCGTACTGCAGGTCCCGGAAGTCGCGGTACAGCAGCGGCGCGGTGTTTCGCGGTCCGGACCAGACGTCGCGGACGCGGGCGGTGTCCCTGGCCAGGGACTGGAGCTCCACCCGAAGTGAGAGATCCGGACGCGCCTTCCATTCGCCGAAGACCAGGATCACGATCTCGCTCTTCAGGGTCTCGATCTCGGAGAGCCGGTAGAAGCGGTCGATGTAGGGGCCAAAAATGTCGAAGCCCCAGGTCGACCTCAGCCTTGGCAGATCCTGAGCGTACCGTAGCTCCCACTCCGACTCGCGCACCGCTGAGATCTGGGGCGGCGGGCTGAAGGATTGCACGGCGGAGATCGGGCGGGGCTTGCCGGTGGTGGGGTCGATCACCTCGGTCTCGCGCAGGGAAAGCTGGGCCTTAAGGGTGGCCTGCCTGAGGCCGATCCCGTCCAGGGGCGCGCTGAGACTGAACTGGACCTCGTTTCGCCAGCCGTCTCCTATGTTTGCGGGGGCGTCAGCGACGACGCTGCCAAGGAAGACGGGCGCGCGGTCGATCACGTCCTTGAGCTCGGAGCGACGCAGGGTGACGGTGAAGACGCCGCTCTTCAGGAACCGGCGCTCGACCGCAAGCTCTCCGACCCAGGCCTGCATCGGGGACAGGTCCGGATTGCCGGCGGCGACCGCGCCGGTCTGAGTGACGCTGTTGTTCGCGACAAAGTCGTCAAAGTTGAGCTGGGTGACTTCCCGCTCGATCCGTCCCCGGACCTGAAGGGACTCAATCGGCGACCAGGTGACCGTCGCCCGCGGCTTGGTGAAGGAAAGGGACTTCTCAAGCGCCACGTCGCCGGACGACGTGACGGTGGAAGCTTCCTGGCGCAGGGCGAATTCGAAGGCCAGGCGGGGCGAGACGCGAACCGCAGCGACGGCGAAGACCTCGCCGCGCTGTTCCTCCACAGTCACGTTGGCGGCCGGCAGAGGCACAAGGCCGCTGTTGATCCTCAGGCTGGTGGCGGAATCGAGGGTGTTCAGCGCGCCTTCGATCCCGGCCTCGAGGTTGAGGGCCGGGCTGGCTGTCCGCCGGAAGTGAAGCCGTCCGACCGTCTCCGACACGTCCTTCTCATTGCGGAAGAGGCGGGTCAGGGTCGGGCTGTCGAACCGGGCGTAGTTGTCGGTCTTGTTCCATTGCTGGAAGGCGACGACGTCAAGCTGGTTGGCGCCGGCGCGGCGATTCCAGCGCAGGCCGAGCTCGCTCTGGGCCCGATCCTCCGAGAAGTATTGGAACTCCCGGGAAACGGACGGGAAACGGATATCATCATAGTACTCGCCGTCGGCGTCGCCGCCGATATAGGCGCCGTTCAGGCGCAGGCGACCGCCGGCCAAGGGGGTCTCATAGGCGCCGACGAGCCACCGGCGGGATCCCTGGGCGTCGTTGTCGATATCTGAGCGGATCAGAAGGTTGCCATTGGCGTCGACACGGACGCGGGTCCCGTCCCCGGCCATGTCCTGAGGGCCCTTGCCCAGCACAAATGAAAGTTCGACCAGCCTCTGGCCCTCACGCCACTGCATCTCGGCCCTCGGGCCAAAGAAGAACCGGCCGTCCGAGATGGGCCACATCGTCCAGACGAAGGCGCCCTTCAGGCCGGCCGCCGACTTGCGGACAACGTTGGCGATCACGGTGCGGCCCTGCATGTCGATCCCGGGGGCGCCGCCGCGGATGACATCGATGCGAAGGACGGAGGACACGGGAATCCGCCTGAGGATTTCCTCCAGGGAGTCGTTCTTCGACACCGGCGGCTCGCCATCGATGAGCACATTCCCCCCCGAGCCCGAGAGCCCGCGGACCGCAGCCCCTCTGTCGAAGGCAAAGCCGGGGAGCCTCTGGACCATCTCCAGGGCGGTGGAGGGCCCCACATCGGCGAAGAAGGACGGAGGATAAGAGATCACGCCCCGCTCGGCCGAGGCGACCGCGGGGGTCGGCGCCGGAGGTTCTGGCGTCGAGGCCTCTGGTTCGACCACGGAAAGGGCCGAAACGGCCGCGAGAACCGACGCAATCATGAACAGACCTTCCTCCCGGAGGGGAAGTCTGACCTGCAAGCCCCCTCAGGGCCAGAAAAAAGCGCCTACCGCGGACTCAGACCCGTCCGGTCACCGGGATCAGGGCCCCGGTCACGGCGGAGGCCGCCTCGGAGGCGAGGAACAGGATGACGGCGGAAAGCTCCGCCGT
Source organism: Phenylobacterium sp. (assembly GCA_020402585.1). Taxonomy (GTDB): domain Bacteria; phylum Pseudomonadota; class Alphaproteobacteria; order Caulobacterales; family Caulobacteraceae; genus Phenylobacterium. Next base: position 41,535 of record JADBZH010000103.1, read on the forward strand.
GGAGACCCAGGCCGAGGGGTCGGCCTTGGGCATGTCGGCCCGGTTGGCGGGGGTGTCGAGGATGGAGGGCAGGACGGCGTTGACCGTGATCCGGTCGGCCTTCAGCTCCTCGGCGAGGCTCTCGGTCAGGCGGTGGACCCCGGCCTTGGAGGCGGCGTAGGCGCCCATGCCCGCGCCCGAGCGCAGGGCGGCGTTGGCGCCGACATTGACGATCCGCCCGGCCGCCGAGGCGCGCAGGTGCGGCAGGGCGGCGCGGCAGGCGTTGGCCGCCGTCGTCACGTTCATGCGGTAGAGCCGGTCCCAGGTGGCGGCGTCGCCACCCTCCAGGGTTTCCCAGGCGAAGCCGCCGGCGATGTTCAGGAGGGCGTCGATCCCGCCCAGGGAGTCGGCGGCGGCGTCCAGCGCCGGCCCGGCGGAGGCCGGATCGGTCAGGTCGACCCCGCCCCGCACGAAAACGCCCGGCCCGCAGGCGGCGACAAGGCCGTCCGGGGGCGCGGGCGCGAAGTCCAGGAGGGCGAGGCGGCCGCCGCCCGCTGCAGCGGCCTTCGCCACCGCAGCGCCGAGGACCCCGAAGGCCCCCGTGACGACGATCCGCCTGCCGGCCATCGGCGGCTTACAGGCGCTCGATGATGGTCACGTTGGCCAGACCACCGCCTTCGCACATGGTCTGCAGGCCGTAGCGACCGCCCTTGCCCTTCAGGGCGTTGAGCAGGGTGGCCATCAGCTTGGTGCCCGAGGCGCCGAGGGGGTGACCCAGGGCGATGGCGCCGCCGTTGATGTTGAGCTTGTCAGGGTCGACGCCGAGGCGCTGCAGGTAGGCGACCGGCACCGAGGCGAAGGCCTCGTTGACCTCGAAGACATCGATGTCCTCGACCTTCATGCCGGCCCGCTTCAGGGCGCGCTCGGTGGCGGGAAGCGGGGCTTCCAGCATGATCACCGGGTCATGGCCCATGACCGACAGATGGTGGATGCGGGCCAGGGGCGTCAGGTTGTGCTCCTTCAGGGCGCGCTCCGAGACGACCATGACGCCGGAGGCGCCGTCGCAGATCTGGCTGGAGGAGGCCGCCGTGATCCGGCCGCCTTCACGCAGCAGCTTCACGCCGCGGATGCCGTCGAGGCTGGCGTCGAAGCGGATGCCCTCGTCCACCGAGTGGATGACGGTGTTGCCATCGGCGTCCTTGATCTCGACGCCGATGATCTCGTCCTTGAAGGCGCCGGCCTGGGTCGCGGCGATCGCGCGCTGGTGGCTGCGATAGCTGTACTCGTCCAGCTGGTCCTTGGTCAGGTTGTACTTCTCGGCGACCATCTCAGCGCCCATGAACTGGGAGAACTGGATGCCGGGATAGCGCTCTTCCTGCCAGGGGCTCTTGGGCACGCCGAAGCCGTTCTGGGCCGGCAGGGACACCGACAGGCCCATGGGCACGCGGCTCATGCTCTCGACGCCGGCGGCGATGACCACGTCCATGGTGCCGGACATCACCGCCTGGGCGGCGAACTGCAGGGCCTGCTGGGACGAGCCGCACTGGCGGTCGACGCTGGTGGCGGGCACGCTCTCGGGCAGCCTGGAGGCCAGCACGGCGTTGCGGGCGACGTTGGTGGACTGCTCGCCCACCTGCATGACGCAGCCCATGACCACGTCCTCGACGGCGGCCGGATCAATCGAGGTCCGGTCGACCAGGTCGTTCAGCACGACGGCGGCGAGGTCCGTCGGGTGCCAGTCCTTCAGCTTGCCGCCCTTGCGGCCGCCGGCGGTGCGACCCGCCGCAACGATATAGGCCTCGGCCATGTCTTCGCTCCCATCTTCGCCCCCGGGCGATCCCGGGGCGCTTCGGGGCGGGACCATAGGCCGCGGACGCGGGGGAAGCCAAGCCGTTCCGCACCCGGCGGGTCGGGATCAGACCGAGAAAACCCGGGCCAGCAGGCGATTCAGGGCCTCGGCGTCGATCGCGTCGAAGGCCGCGGGGATCTCGGAGTCCACGTCCAGCACCGCGATCAGGTCACCGCCGGCGTCGAAGACCGGGCAGACGATCTCGCTGGCCGAGCGGGAGTCGCAGGCGATGTGCCCCGGGAAGGCGTGGACGTCCTCGACAACCAGGGTCTCGCGCCGCTGCGCCGCCGTCCCGCAGACCCCCTTGCCGAAGGCGATGCGCAGGCAGCCCAGCGTGCCCTGGTAGGGCCCGAGCACCAGCTCGTCCGGCCGCCCGGGATCAACCCGGTAGAAGCCGGTCCAGAAAAAGTGCGGGAAGGACTGGGCCAGCATGCCGGCCACCACCGCCATGCGGGCGGTCAGGTCGGGCTCGCCCTCCAGGACCGAGGCGACCTCGCCCTCCAGGGCGGCGTAGCGCGCGGCCTTGTCCTGCGGGAGTTCTACGGAGTTGAAGGCTTCGGCCATGGGGTCTCTATAGCAGCACCGGACGACCGGCGGCGAGGCTGTGCATGATCACCCTGGATTTCGGCGGCGGCCTGCTGCTGGGCCTGGCCTCCAGCCTGCACTGCGCCGGCATGTGCGGCGGCATCGCCGCCTCCATCGCCCTGGCGACGGCGCCGGAGGCGGGAACCGGCGGCCGGCTCCTCGCCCTCCTCCAGGCCCAGGCGGGCAAGGCGGCGGGCTACATGGCGGCGGGGGCGGCCCTGGGCTGGGCCGGGGCGGGCCTCTACGGCGCCCTCGACTTGGCCGAGGCCTTCGGGATCCTGCAGAAGGTCAGCGCCGCGGTCCTCATCTGGACGGCCCTCGGCCTGATGGGCCTCGTCCCCTCCCCCGCCATCCTGGGACGCCTGTTCCAGCCCCTGGCGCGCTGGATGCTGAAGGCCCGGCGCTCGTCGCGCGGCCTGGCGGCGACGGCGGCGGGCCTGGCCTGGGGCCTGATCCCCTGCGGCATGGTCTACGCCGCCCTGCTCTACGCCTTGCTGGCCGGAACCCCGGGCCGGGGCGCCCTGGTCATGGCCGGCTTCGCCCTGGGCGTCCTGCCCTCGGTGACGGCGGCGGCCCTCGGCGCCTCCAGCCTGGTGCGGGCGGGATCGCGGCCCGCCCTACGCATGGCCGCCGGAGGGGCCCTCATCGCCTTCGCCCTCGCCACCCTGGCCTGGCCCGCCGGAACCGCCCCGGGCCTGTGCCTTCCCGCCTCCTGAACCCCCGAGGCGGAGGGGGTCGGCTGACCCGCCGTTGACCCCCTCACCCGGCTTCGCCGGGAGCTCCCCCTAATGGGGAGCAATTAGCCCATTAATTCCTCCCCCCAGGGGGAGGTGGCGCGCCCAGCGCGACGGAGGGGATCAAACGCCCCTCCGGATAGAGCCATATTGAACGGCCGGGAACTTGGTGAAATGGTCCCGCCGGGTCCGACTCCGGGGCCGAGGATTCATTCAGGGAGCCGCCCCGTGATCGCCCAGGACATCGCCCAGACCATTGTCGACCCCCGCGCCTATGCCGACGGCAAGCGGATCGACGACGCCTTCGCCTATCTTCGCCGGGAGGCGCCCCTGGCGCAGGCCCAGCCGGAGGGCTTTGATCCCTTCTGGGTGGTGACCCGCCACGCCGACATCCTGGAGGTGGAGCGCCAGAACGAGCTGTTCCACAATGGCGACCGGGCGACCACCCTGGTGACCATCGAGGCCGACCGGAAGGTGCGCGAGATGATGGGCGGCAGCCCCCACCTCGTCCGCTCCCTCGTCCAGATGGACAACCCCGACCACATGGCCTACCGGCGCCTGACCCAGGGCTGGTTCATGCCGCAGAACCTGCGCAAGCTCGAGGACCGCATCCGCGAGATCGCCCGGGGCTTCGTCGACCGGATGGCGGCGCAGGGCGACCGCTGCGACTTCGCCCGGGACGTGGCCTTCCTCTACCCCCTGCATGTCATCATGGAGGTGATCGGCCTGCCGGAAGCGGACGAGCCGCGCATGCTCAAGCTGACCCAGGAGCTGTTCGGCAGCGCGGACCCGGACCTCAACCGGACCGGCGAGGAGATGACCATCAGCGCCAACGGCGTCGACACCATCCAGGCCGTCGTCATGGACTTCATGACCTATTTCAACGCCATCACCGAGGACCGCCGGAAGAGTCCCCGCGACGACCTGGCCAGCGTGATCGCCAACGGCCAGGTGAACGGCGCGCCCCTCGGCCACCTGGAGGCCATGAGCTACTACATCATCGCCGCCACCGCCGGGCACGACACCACCTCGTCCACCACGGCGGGCGGCCTGTGGGCCCTGGCCGAAAACCCCGACCAGTTCCGCAAGCTGAAGGCCGACCCGTCCCTGATCCCGGGCCTGGTGGAGGAGTCCATCCGCTGGGTCACCCCGGTGAAGCACTTCATGCGCTCGGCCACCGCCGACGCCGAGCTGGCCGGCCAGAAGATCGCCAAGGGCGACTGGATGATGCTCTGCTATCCCTCCGGCAACCGCGACGAGGCCCAGTTCGCCGACCCCTTCCGCTTCGACATCACCCGCAGCCCCAACAAGCACGTGGCCTTCGGCTACGGCGCCCATGTCTGCCTGGGCCAGCACCTGGGCCGGATGGAGATGCGCATCCTGTGGGAAGAGCTCCTGCCCCGCCTGGAGAGCGTGGAGCTGGACGGCGCCCCCCGCAACATGGTCGCCAACTTCGTCTGCGGCCCCAAGTCGGTGCCGATCCGCTTCAAGATGACCTGAGCCGGAGGGCGCCCCCGTGGCCGAGGCCTTCAAGACCTGGCAGTGCCGCACCTGCGGCTACATCTACGACGAAGAGGCCGGCGACCCGCCCGAGGGCCTGGCCCCCGGCACCCGCTGGTCCGACATCCCCGCCGACTGGATCTGCCCCCTGTGCGGCACGCCCAAGTCGGACTTCGACATGGTGGAGTTCTGACCCGCCGCGCATGCACGAGGCCCTGGAACACAGCCTACGGTCCCGGGAAACGAAGGTTCTCCGGCGATGAGGGCGATTTCGCTCGTCCAGCTCTCACCCGACGGGCTGGCGGCTCTGGCGCGTGGAGACCTTGAGGCGGCGCGGCGTTGCTTCCCCTTCCGGGTGGGAGACTACTTCATCGGCCCCGAATGCCTCAGGACCTGGCGCCTGCGTGAGGCGCAGATCGCCGGGGAGCCGGAGGCGGCGGGCTGGGTGACACGGTTCATCGTGGATCCCAGCCTGACGGCGGCCGTCGGCAGGGCAGGCTTCCATGGCCCCCCGGATGCAGAGGGCCGTGTCGAGGTCGGATACTCGGTAGACCCGGTCTTCCGCCGCCGCGGCTATGCCCGGGCGGCGCTCCTGGCGCTGCTGGACTGGGCGCGTTCCGACCCGTCCATCCAGACGGTCAGGGCCAGCATCGCCCCTGGAAACCTGGCCTCGCGCCAGCTTGTCGACGCCCACGGCTTCATCGAGGTCGGCGAGCAATGGGACGACGAAGACGGCCTCGAGATGATCTTCGAGGTGAACCGGGGCGGCTTCTAGAGCGCGCTTCGGCAAGGGCCGCGAGCCCGGCTTGACGGGTTCCCGCCGGAGGGCTGACGGCCCGCAGGAAAAAGGCGGCGCCCCGCGAAGGACGCCGCCCGTATCCGCCAAAGGCCCTTTCAGGCCCGGATCACATCCGGTGCAGGGCGCACAGCTTGTTGCCGTCCGGATCGCGCAGATAGGCCAGGTACATCTTGCCCGAACCGCCTTCGCGCACGCCGGGCGGATCCTCGCAGGTGGTCCCGCCCGAGGCGACGCCCGCCGCGTGCCAGGCGTCGGCCTGGGCCGGCGTGGTGCAGGCGAATCCGATGGTGCCGCCGTTGGCGGCCGTGGCCGGCTCGCCATTGATCGGCTGCGAGACCGAGAAGATGCCCGTGGGCGTGATGTAGAAGATCCGGTGCCCATCCACCCGGGCCGGCGGCACGCCCAGCGTGCCCAGCACGGCGTCGTAGAAGGTCTTGGCCTTCTCCAGGTTATTGGTGCCGATCATGATGTGCGAAAACATCGGTCTCTCCCCTTGTGCATGGCCGTCCGTCGCGGACGGGGCGGGCGGCATAGAAGGGGGTTTGGGGGGCGGAGGCAATGGGGACCTGCCGCCGTCAGGACCCTAGAGCACCGGGGTGGAGCGCTTGATGACCGTCTTGACCGCGAAGCTCGACTGAATCCTTGCGACGCCAGGGATCCGGGTCAAGGCCGACAGGAGATCCTGATAAGCGTCGAGGTCAGGCAGAACCGCACGGATCAGATAGTCGCTGCCGCCGGTCATCAGGAAGACGCTCATCACCTCGGGAAACCGGACAATCCGCTCTTCAAAGGCCGCGAGAGCCTCGCCCGACTGGCTCTCCAGGGTGACCGAAACAAAGACCGACATGGCGCCCAGAAGACGCCTTTCGTCGAACAGGGCCGTATAGCCTTCGATGTAGCCCTCGGCCTCCAGCCGGCGCACGCGCCGAAGGGTCGGTGTCAGCGATAGGCCGATCTGGTCGCTTAAATCCCGCCAGCTGATCCGTCCATCTTCAGAAAGCTTGCGCAGAATGGCGAGGTCGAGCCGATCCAGCTCCGGATAGGCAATTGTCTTCATGAATGGGCCCTTAGAGAGTTCAAATCAGCTATAATTCCCCATTCAGATAGCCCTTTTTGGTGACAATCGCCATGGATTCAGGCCTAGATTCCCCTGCGGTATCAGCGTGCGGAGTCCCCCATGACGCTCAGCTCTCCCGCTTTCAGTCTCGATGACATCTACACTCGGGATGAGGGCCGCGCCTTCATGACCGGGATTCAGGCCCTGGTGCGGTTACCCATGTCGCAGAGACGAAGGGACCGCGGGTTGGGCCTCTCCACGGCGGGGCTTATCTCCGGCTACCGGGGATCGCCGCTCGGCGCCTATGACCAACAGCTCTGGCGGGCGCAGAAGCACCTTGCCGACCATGACGTGGTCTTCCAGCCGGGCCTGAACGAGGACCTCGCCGCCACCGCCCTTTGGGGCGCCCAGATGCACCGCGCCTTCGGGGCGACCCGGGTCGATGGCGTCTTCGGCGTCTGGTATGGAAAGGGTCCGGGGGTAGACCGGAGCGGAGACGCCTTCCGCAGCGCCAACATCATCGGAACCGCTGCGTTGGGCGGCGTCCTCGCGGTGGCGGGAGACGACCACGCCGCCCAGTCCAGCATGTTTCCCCACCAGACCGACCTGATCTTTCAGTCTGTCTCCATGCCCGTGCTGCAACCGGCGGATGTGGCCGACATCCTGCGCCTCGGCGCAGCGGGCATCGCCCTGTCGCGATACTCCGGCCTCTGGGTCGCCATGAAGACCGTCGCTGAGGTGGTCGAAAGCGCCGGCGTGGTCGATCTCGCGCCTGTGGGGGAGCCTCGCACCCCCACTGCGGCCCTCCCACCTCATGGGCTGAACTGGGACCCCGGACTGGCCTGGCCGGGGCAGAGGGCCGAGCTGGAGCGGCGCCTGCTGGAGGAGCGCCTGCCCGCCGCGCGGGCCTGGGCGTCGGCCAACCGCATCGACCGCCCGGTGATCGATGCGCGCGCCAAGCAACTCTGCATCGTGACCACCGGCAAGGCGCACCAGGACGTCCTCCAGGCCCTGGAAGACCTGGGCCTTGATCCCGCCGACGCCAGCGACCTTGGCGTCTGTCTCTATCAGGTGGCCATGACCTGGCCCCTGGGCCTGGACGACCTGATGGCCTTCGCCGCCGGGGCCGGCGAGATCCTGGTGGTGGAGGAAAAGCAGCCCATCGTCGAGGACCAGCTCAAGGCTGGCCTTTTCAACTACCCCGCTGCGCGTCGGCCCCGGGTGACCGGAAAGACCGACGGTGCGGGCGCACCCCTCCTGCCGGCGACCTTGGAGCTGAATCCCCTGCTCGTAGCGCAAGCCCTGGTCGCCCGCCTGACGGCGCTGAACTCGCCGGCGCAGGAGAGGCTTCGTCAACGCCTGGCCGAGCTGGAGGCCGGATGCTCAGCCGAGCTGCCGGTCTTTCCGCTGCGCAAGCCCTTCTTCTGCTCAGGGTGCCCGCACAACCGCTCCACCCGTACGCCGGAGGGTTCGGTTTCCGGCGGCGGCATCGGCTGTCACATCATGGCCCTGTCCCAGCCGGCGCTCCGGACGCCGACCTTCAGCCATATGGGCGGGGAGGGTCTGCAGTGGGTCGGCGCCGCGCCCTTCTCGGCGACGGAGCATGTTTTCCAGAACCTGGGGGATGGCACCTATCAGCACTCCGGTGTCCTCGCGATCCGGGCCGCCGTCGCGGCGGGCGCCAACATCACCTTCAAGATCCTTTTCAATGACGCCGTGGCGATGACCGGCGGCCAGCCCGCCGAAGGCGCACCCGATCCGGTGCGGATCCTGCGCCAGCTTGAGGCCGAGGGCGTACGGGCCATAGCCCTGGTCAGCGAGACGCCGGAACGCTGGCGCGACGCCACAGGTCTTCCCGCCAGTGCGCGCCTCCTTGACCGGGACGCCCTGGACGAGGTCCAGCGCGACTTCCGCCAGACCCCGGGCGTGACGGCCATCGTCTACGACCAGACCTGCGCGGCCGAGAAGCGTCGGCGGCGTAAGCGCGGCCTCCTCGAAACCCCGTCGAAGCGCCTGTACATCAATCCCAGGGTTTGCGAGGGCTGTGGCGACTGCTCCCGGGCCTCGAGCTGTATCTCCATTGAGCCCATCGAGACCGAGTTTGGCGCCAAGCGCCGGATCAACCAGTCGCAATGCAATCTCGACTTCTCCTGCGTTCAGGGTTTCTGCCCCAGTTTTGTCGAGCTGGAGGCGCCGGTGCTGAAGCGGCCCGATCCGCGCCGGCTTGAGGCGATCGAGGCCCAGGCCATGGGCGCCCTTCCCGACCCGCCGGAACGGAGGCTCGACCGACCCTACAACATCTACATCGGCGGGATTGGCGGACTGGGCGTCCTGACCCTGGGCGCCATTCTGGGCGCGGCGGCCCACATCGACGGCAAGATCGCCACCGTCCTCGACTTCACGGGCCTGGCTCAGAAGAATGGCGCCGTGGTCAGCCAGGTCCGCATCGCGCCGGTCGGGCGACCCATTCACGCCGCCCGCATCGGCGCGTCCCAGGCCGACCTGCTTCTTGGCGTCGACGCCGTGGTGGGCAGCGCCACCGACGCCATGCGTAAGATCGCCCGGGGCCGGACAGCGGCCATCCTGAACAGCGACGTCGCCCCCACCTCAGACGCTGTCAGCGACCGGGACGCGGCCCTTCCCAAGGACCAAATGATCGAGGCCGTGCTGGAGGTCTGCGACCCTCATGCGAGCGAGGTCCTGTCTGCGACGCAGATAACCCTGGGCCTTTTCGGCGACGCCATCGCCACCAACACCTTCCTGCTCGGCCTCGCCTTCCAGCGCGGCCTGATTCCCCTCAGCGAGGCGGCCATCCTCGCCGCCATCGAGGCCAATGGCGCGGCGGTCGCGCTGAACCTCAGGGCCTTCCGGTGGGGGCGGCTGGCCGTTGTCAACCGCGAGCGCGTGGAAGGGATCGCGTCCGTACCTGCGGCGGCGGCTGAGCCGACCCTGGCCGAGTTCATCGCCCGGCGGGTGGAGGACCTGACCGCCTATCAGGACGCCGCCTATGCCCGCCGCTACCGCGCCCTGGTCGACCGGGCCCTGGCCGCTGCAGGCGGCGGAGCGATGGATGGGGGGCGGTTCGCCCGCGCCGTGGCCAGGGGCGCCTACAAGCTCATGGCCTACAAGGATGAGTACGAAGTCGCCCGACTCTATTCTGAGTCTACCTTTCGCGACGGCCTGGACACCCAGTTTTCCGGATACCGGAAGCTGTCTGTCTGGCTCGCTCCGCCGCTCCTGTCATCGAAGGACCCGGCCACGGGCCGGCCCCGCAAGCGGCGGTTCGGGCCCTGGATCTTCCCCCTTCTTCGGGGGCTGGCGGCCCTCAAGGGGCTAAGGGGCTCCTGGGCCGATCCCTTCGGCCATACCCGCGAGCGGCGACTTGAGCGCCAGCTGGCGGAGGCCTACGGGCGGATGATTGAGCGGCTTTGCGCCGACCTCGGCCCAGAGACCCTCGACGCCGCCGTCGCCCTCGCCGACCTGCCCCAGGAGATTCGGGGCTTCGGTCTGGTGAAGGAAGCCGCTGCGGAGGCCGCTCTGGCGCGTTTTTCAGAGGCCTGTCTTCCGAAGCCCCCGCCCGCCTACCGGATCCACCGCCCAACCCCGGAGAGTTCCCGCGTTGCGGCTTAGGGCCTGTTCCCTTCGGATGAAATTTCTGAAGGGGCGAAACAGGCTCCAAGTCCACCGAGTGAGATCCTGTTTCGATCCGATCATCGGTTCCCACCTGTCGGACAACAATCTGGGGGCGGGGTGGCGGCAGGCCAGACCAGACGGACGGCATTCCTCAGGGGTCACCCAGCAAGACTTGGTGGAGATCTTCCACGCGATGCCCATCGAACTCGCCGATCGTCATGGCCGTCAGAACCCCTCTGATGTCGACAGCCGCCTGAGACGCCGCTGCAGCCTCAGCGTCCTCGAACGTTCCGAACCTGCCGACGGTGACGTGAGGAAGATAGACGGCCGTAGGATGAAGGCTGGTGGACAGCACGCCCGAGTAGAGCCTGTCGTGTAGGTCGATGATCTGCTGCTCGCCCTCGTCGGGAAGTAAGAACAGATGGGCGCCCGGGCTCAAGGGATCGCGAACTGCGGCTATCTTCGCCAGTCGGAAGGGGACGGGCTCCACCGTGGAGGCAATGTGCTGAACATGCCCCAGCACCTCTTCCACCGATACACCCGCAAACGGGAAGTCAAGGGTGAAGTGGGGTTCAACCCTTCCATG
>JADBZH010000104.1 GCA_020402585.1 Phenylobacterium sp.
ACTACCGGCAGGAGGGGATGATGGGGCTCACGAGCCGCCTGAAGAACTGCTACGGCGTCTACCAGGGCCTCGAGGCGGTTCGCAGCCGCGCCCTCCTGATGCGCTGCACCGTGATGGACCACGCGATCACACGGTTCGATGAACTCTTCCGGGAACGGTTCCGGCCCGAGGGCGCGCCGGTCCCACCGTCCATCTATCCCTTCCTGTCCGACAAGACGGTCCGCGAGCGCCGGGAGTTCACGGCCCGGGTCCTCTTCGGCGGCGACCGCCGGGCCCAGGCCGTCGCCATGCAGCCTGCGGTGACCCTGATCTTCAACGAGATGATCCGCTTCCGCCCCAAGGCTTCGAGAGAGGTCACCCCGGACCCCCCGCCCCTGAAGACTGCCCCTGCGACCCTGACAGGTTGATCCCGTCACGCCGTTGACCCCCTCCGGCCCGCTGCGCGGTCCACCTCCCCCGTGGGGAAGGAATTAGGGAGCCAATTGCTCCCCCAAGGGGGAGCTCCGACCGAAGGTCGGTGAGGGGGTCAGCTGAGTCGCCGCTGTCCGTCCTCCCTGCGCACTCCGAAGCCGGGCGCTCAGTCCTCCGCCAGGGCGTCGTCCGACACGAATGGGTTGGTCTGGCGTTCGCGGCCGAAGGTGGACATGGGGCCGTGGCCGGGGACGAAGGCGACGTCGTCGCCGAGGGGCCAGAGCTTGCCGGTGATGGCGCCGATCAGGGCCGGATAGCTGCCGCCCGGGAAGTCGGTGCGTCCGATGGAGCCCTGGAACAGGACATCGCCCACCTGGGCGAAGCGGGCCTCGCGGTTGAAGAAGACCACATGCCCGGGGGTGTGGCCAGGGCAGTGGTAGACCTCGAACTCGGTCTCGCCCAGGGTCACCCGGTCGCCATCCTCCAGCCAGCGGTCGGGCTCGAAGGCCCGGGCGTCGGGCATGCCGTAGCGGGCGCCGGACTCCGGGATGCCAGCGATCAGCGGGGCGTCGTCCCGGTGCGGCCCCTCGATCGTCGCGCCGGTCAGGGCCTTGAGCTCCGCCGTCGCCCCGGCGTGGTCCAGGTGGCCATGGGTGATCCAGATCTTCTCGAGCGTCAGGCCATGCTGGGCCAGGCCCCCCATCAGGCGCTGGACCTCGCCGCCTGGATCGATCACCGCCGCCTTCAGGGTCTTGGCGCACCAGACGATGGTGCAGTTCTGCTGGAGCGGGGTGACGGGCGCGATGATGGCGCGGATGGGCGGCTGGCTCATGCCCTTATCTTCGATGCGGGGCGGGGATTTGCAAGGGCGCTTGGTCCCTTAGGGCGCGCAGGCTAGACCCCTCCCATGCTTCCCGTCGAAGAGGTCCTGCCGTCGCTGGTCGACGCCCTGGCGGGCGGGACGGCCGCCGTGCTCGTGGCGCCGCCGGGAGCGGGGAAGAGTACGCTGGCGCCCCTGAGGTTCCTCGACGCGCCCTGGATGGCGGGGCGCAAGATCCTGATGCTGGAGCCCCGGCGACTGGCCGCCCGCGCCGTGGCCGCCCGGCTGGCCGCCAACCTGGGCGAGGCGGTGGGGGCGACGGTGGGCTTCCGCGTGCGTCTGGAGAGTCGGGTGTCGGCGGCCACCCGGCTGGAAGTGGTGACCGAGGGGGTCTTCGCCCGGATGATCCTGGACGATCCCGGCCTGGAGGGTGTGGGCCTGGTCATCTTCGACGAGTTCCACGAGCGCAGCCTCGACGCCGACCTGGGCCTGGCCCTGGCCGAGGACTGCCGGCGGGTGCTGAGGCCGGACCTGCGGCTCCTGGTCATGTCGGCCACCCTCGACGGCGCCGCGGTCGCGGACCTGCTGGGCGGGGCGCCGGTGATCGCCAGCGAGGGCCGGTCCTGGCCGGTGGAGACGGTGCACCTGGGGCGAGACCCGGGGGCGACGGTGGAGGACCAGGCGGCGCGGGCCGTGCGCCGGGCCCTGGCGGAGACGCCGGGAGGGGTGCTGGTCTTCCTGCCCGGGCAGGCCGAAATCCGCCGCACGGCCGAGCGGCTGGAGACGGCGGGCCTGCCGGGGAGTGTGGACCTGGCGCCCCTCTACGGCGCCCTGGATCCCGCCGCCCAGGACCGGGCCATCGCGCCGGCGCCCGCGGGGCGCCGCAAGGTGGTGCTGGCCACCGACATCGCCGAGACCAGCCTCACGCTCGAGGGCATAGGGGCGGTGGTCGACGCCGGCCTCGTCCGCTCGCCGCGCTTTGATCCCGGGAGCGGGGTATCGCGGCTCGTGACCCTCCGGGCCAGCCGGGCGGCGGCGGACCAGAGGCGCGGGCGGGCCGGCCGGACCGGGCCCGGAACCTGCTACCGGCTCTGGGACGAGGCCGAGACCCGGGCCCTGCCGGCCTTCGCCCCGCCCGAAATCCTCAACGCCGACCTGTCGGGCCTGGCCCTCGACCTCGCCCGCTGGGGGGTGAAGGACGCCGGGGACCTGGCCTTCCTCGACCCGCCGCCCGCCGGCGCCCTGGCCGAGGCCCGGAGCCTGCTTTCGCGGTTGGGCGCCCTGGACGGGAAGGGGGTGCTGACCGCCCACGGCGAGAGCCTGTCGAGACTGCCCCTTCCGCCCCGGCTGGCCCACATGGTGCTGGCCGCCGCCGAGCGGGGGCAGGCCGGGCGCGCCGCCCGGAT
>JADBZH010000105.1 GCA_020402585.1 Phenylobacterium sp.
AGGAGGCGCACCGGCAGGTCGGCGGTCTGGTCGGCGGGATAGAGCCAGGGCCCCTCCGGGACGATCTCCGCCAGCCTCTGCAGCAGGTCGTCGACGCCGGAGCCGTCGGCGGCCGAGATCATGAAGACCTCGGAATAGACCCCCGTGTCGAACAGGCGGGCGGACAGGGCCAGAAGGCGCTCGCGCTTGACGCCGTCGATCTTGTTCAGGGCCAGGATGGCCTTGCGGCCGGAGGCGCGCAGGCCCTCGATGATGGTCTCGACGTCCTCATGGGCCTTGCGGTCCGCACCACGGGCCTCGCCGGCGTCCAGGGCCAGCTCCGCCTGGACATCCACCAGGTGAACCACGGCGTCGGCCTCCTCCGCCCCGCCCCAGGCTGACCGCACCATCGCCCGGTCCAGCCTTCTGCGCGGGGTGAAGATCCCGGGGGTGTCCACCAGCACGATCTGGCTCTCGCCGGACAGGGCGACCCCCCGGACAGGAAAGCGGGTCGTCTGCACCTTGCGGGTGACAATCGAGACCTTTGCCCCCACCAGGCGGTTGGTCAGGGTGGACTTGCCCGCATTGGGCGCGCCGATGATGGCGGCGAAACCGGCGCGGGTCATGGCTGGATCTTCTCCCTTTGGAGGAACAGGGCGGCGGCGACCTTCTCGGCCTCGCGCTTGGAGCGACCGGCGCCGGTCGCCGGGGCCAGACCCGGCAGGCGGGCCTCAATGGTGAATCGGGGATCGTGAGGCGGGCCCTCTGCGCGCACCACCACATAGTCCGGCGGCGGCAGGCCCAGGCCCATGGCCCATTCCTGCAGGCGGGTCTTGGGGTCGCGGTCGGGCTCCTGGTCCAGGGAGTCCGCGAGGTCGCGCCAGCCAGTGCGGAAGAAGGCCCGGGCCGCCTCCGGGCCGCCATCCAGGTAGAGGGCGGCCATCAGGGCCTCACAAGCATCGCCCAGGACCCGCTCGCTGTCGCGGGCGCCGACCTTGGTCGCGCTGGCGTCCAGGCGCAGAGCCTCGGGCAGGCCAATGGCTCGCGCCACCTCGGCGCAGGCGCCGGAATTGACCAGGCGGTTCAGCCGGCGGGCCAGGTCGCCCTCCCGCGCGGCGGGATAGGCTGCCAGGAGATGCTCCGCCGCCATCAGGTTCAGGACCCGGTCGCCCAGGAACTCCAGGCGCTCATTGTCCCGACCCGGCGAACCGCCATTGCCGACGCTGGCGTGCGTCAGCGCCCGTTCCAGGAGTTCGCGGTCCGAAAAGACGTGCCCGATCTGCGCCTCAAGCGCTGCTGCGGCCGCCTTGCGCCTGTCCGGCCGGGTCAGTGCAGCACCTTTCCAAACCGGCTGGGCCTCAGGTTCATGACCCAGGTCCAGGGCTTGAACAGCGAAGCGCCCGGCGACCAGGACAGCAGCACCAGGCGGGCCTTGCCGACCAGGTTCTCCTCGGGGACCAGGCCGACGCCGATCTCGGTGGGAAGCCGGCTGTCCGCAGAGTTGTCCCTGTTGTCGCCCATGAAGAAATAGTGCCCCGGCGGGACGATGACTTCCGGCGTGTCATCCAGGTCCCCGTCGGTCCCGAAGTCGTTGGTCATGTACCGCCGACCGCCCGGAAGGGTCTCTTCGACCCGGGCGACCGGGCGAACGAGACCGCTGCCGCCGGTCTCTGTGACCAGTTCCGTCTGCCGTCGCTCCACGGGCTGGCCGTTCAGGTAAAGGAGGCCCTGGCGCATCTGCACCCGGTCTCCGGGCACCCCGACAAGGCGCTTGATGTAGTCGGTCCGGCCATCCCGGGGCAGCTTGAAGACGATGATGTCCCCCCGCTCGGGCGCCCTCGGCAGGAGCCGGCCCTCGAAGAGCGATGGGCTGAACGGAATGGAATGGCGCGACCAGCCATAGTCGAACTTGGTGACGATGACGTAGTCGCCCTCATAGAGGTTGGGTTCTTCCGACGCCGACGGAATGGTGAAGGGCTGGAAGAGCAATACCCTCAGGAACAGGGCGATCAGCAGGGCCACCGCGACGGTCTTGATGATCTCGATCGTCTCGTTGCGGTCGCCCGGGGGCTGAAGGGTCGTCTCGGTCATTGGGATTCCGGATGAACGTTCGGCCGGGACATACCGCAAACCGGCCCGCGCGTGGGTGAAAACTTGGCAAGCCCTAGGCTTCGGGCAGGGCCTCGATGATGACGAAGGCCTGGGCGTAGGGGTGGTCGTCAGTCATGGACAGGTGGATCACGGCCCTGTGGCCGGCGGGCGTCATCTCCGCCAGGCGGGCGGCAGCGCCTCCGGTCAGGGCCAGGGTCGGCTGGCCCGATCTCAGGTTGACCACCCCCATGTCGCGCCAGAAGACCCCCCGCCTAAGGCCCGTGCCCAGGGCCTTGGCGCAGGCCTCCTTGGCCGCGAAGCGCTTGGCGTAGCTGGAGGCGGCGTCGGGCTTGGCCTCGGACCGGCGTCGCTCGATCTCGGTGAAGCACCGGTTGCGGAAGCGGTCGCCGAAGCGGTCCAGGCTGGCCTGGATGCGTCGGATGTCGCTGAGGTCCGAGCCGATGCCCAGGATCATGCCGTCTGCCCGGAGCGGGCTTCATCCATGAGCAGCCGCATCCTGCGGATGGCCTGGGCCAGTCCGATGAAGATGGCCTCGCCCACCAGGAAATGGCCAATGTTCAACTCGACGACCTGGGGAATGGCGGCGATCGGCGTGACCGTCTCGAAGTCGATCCCGTGGCCGGCGTGGACCTCCAGGCCGATGCGCTGCGCCTCAAAGGCGGCGATCTTCAATCGCTCCAGCAGGGCCGGCGCCTCAGGCGACCGTTCGCGCACCGCGTCGCAATAGGCGCCGGTGTGAAACTCCACCACCTGGGCGCCGGCGCGCTGGGCCGCCGCAGCCTGGGCAGGATCGGCGTCGATGAAGCAGGAGACGCGAACGCCCTCCCCCGCCAGGCGCTGGACCACCGGGGCGATCCGGTTGAACCCGCCCAGGAGATCGAGGCCGCCCTCGGTCGTGACTTCTTCCCGCCGTTCCGGAACCAGGCAGGCGGCGTGCGGCAGGCTCCGGAGCGCGATGGCCTCCATTTCAGCGGTGACGGCCATTTCGAAGTTCAGCGGCACGCCCCGCTTGCGGGTGAGGTCGGCAAGGGCCTCGATATCGGCGTCAGAGATGTGCCGTCGGTCCTCGCGCAGATGGGCGGTGATGCCGTCGCAACCCGCATCCATCGCCAGCTCGGCGGCGCGGAGCGGACTCGGATAGTCGGCGCCCCGGGCGTTCCGCAGGGTCGCGACGTGGTCAATGTTCACACCGAGACGCAGGCGGCTCATTTCGACAGCCGCCGGCTGCCCGGGTCCTCCACCGGAATGGCGGCCAGTTCCGGGGGAAGCTGGTCGGCGGGATAGGCCGGCACGTCCAGCTGGGCGAGCGCGACCAGGGGCGCCCCCGGGTCGGCCCGGCCGCCGGATCGGTCCACGATGCAGGCCGCCACCACGACATTCCCGCCGGCCTTCCGGATCGCCTCGACGCACTCGCGGGAAGACAGACCCGTGGTGACGATATCCTCGACCATGGCCACCCGGGCGCCCTCGGGGATCTCGAAGGCGCGGCGCAGGCGGAACTCGCCCCCTTCTCGCTCGACATAGACCGAGGGCACGCCCAGCTGACGCGCCGTCTCATAGCCGGGGATAATCCCCCCCACCGCCGGGGAAACGCAGATATCCACCCCGCCAACCGCCGCGCGGATCTTCTCGGCCAGGGCGCGGCAGAGGCGCTCGGTGCGATCCGGATGCTGGAAGACCAGGTTCTTCTGGAGGAAGACACCCGAGTGCAGGCCGCTCGACAGCACGAAATGACCTTCGCGCAGGGCGCCGGCGGCGCGGAATTCGTCGAGGACCTGTTCGGTGTTCATGGGGCGCTCCTTGCGCGCCCGGATTAGCCCACGGCGCCGGTCCTGTCACGCCGCAGGCGGAAGGCCGGGAGGGTGTTCAGCGCCAGCCCCCCGATGACCAGGGCGGCGGCCGCGAGCTTCCAGGGCGGGAGGGGCTCGCCGAGGGCGAGCGCCGAGGCGGTCAGGCCGAAGACGGGCACCAGCAGGGCCCAGGGCGAGACCACGGCGGCGGGGTGGCGGGCGAGCAGCCAGCCCCAGGCGGCGTAACCGAACAGGGTGTTGCCAACGGACTGATAGAGGAGTTCGGCCCAGACCACCGGGGTCATGGTGGCCACGGCGGAGACCATGGCCGGCGCGCCCTCGAACACCAGGGCGAGGACCAGCAGCGGCGGGATGGAGAACAGGCTGGCCCAGACCACGAAGGCCAGACTGGGCGCCTCCGGGGTCGCCCTCTGGACCATGTTCCCGAGCGCCCAGCTCAGGGCGGCGAAGAGCACAAGGGCGAGACCCACTGGGGTCGTCACGGCGTCCACGTGGCGCAGGATCAGGGCGAGGCCCGCCGCCGCCAGCAGCAGGGCCAGGCCCTGCCGGAGGCTCAGCCTCTCGCCCTTCAGCCAGATGGCGAGACCGATGGTGAAGAAGACCTGGCTCTGGACCACCAGCGAGGCCAGGCCGGGGGAAATCTGACCGTCGATGGCGAAGTACAGCACCCCGAACTGGCCGACGCCGATCAGGATTCCGTAGGCGGCCAGGTTGCGCCAGGGAACCTGCGGACGCTTCAGGAAGAAGGCCGCGGGCAGGAAGGCGAAAAGGAAGCGCAGGGTCGCGAAGGTGAAGGGCGGAAGATGCGACAGGGCGGACTTGATGACCGCGAAGTTGGTCCCCCACACCGCCACCACGGCGAGGGCCAGGAGGGCGTGACGCCAGGGCATTGCGGTCATGTCGCGCCCTCCCCGCGCCATGGCCGAGAAAGCGGCTTTCGCCCGGCTTTGCAAGCCTCACGCTTGCAGGCAAGGTGCGCGACCGTCTGAGGGAGGACCGCATGAGCCTGACCATTCGCAAGGTCGCTGGGGCGCTGGGCGCCGAGATTTCCGGCGTCGACCTGTCGCAGGACCTGCCGGATGCGGTGATCGCCGGGATCCGCGCGGCCCTGGTCGAGCACCAGGTCATCTTTTTCCGCGACCAGGCCCTGACCCCGGCCCGGCAGGTCGCCTTCGGCCGGCGGTTCGGACCGCTGAACATCCACCCCTACGTGAAGGGGATGGAAGGGCACCCTGAGGTGATGGAGATCATCAAGGAGCCCGGCGACAAGACCAACTTCGGCGGGGGCTGGCACTCCGACACCTCCTTCCTGGAGCGACCCGCCATCGGGTCCATCCTCCATGCCCTGGAGCTGCCGGAGTGGGGCGGCGACACCTTGTTCTCCAGCCAGGTCGCCGCCTACGAGGCCCTGTCAGCGGGGATGAAGGCGACGCTGGACGGTCTGCGCGCCGTCCACTCCGCCGGCCGGGAATACTCCCCACAGGGACACTCGGCGCAGAAGCGGGCCTCCATGAGCGTCACTGAGGCCGAAGGGGCGGTCGGCGAATACGTTCATCCCGTGGTCCTGGTCCACCCGGAGTCGGGCCGCAAGGCGCTGTACGTCAATCCCGCCTTCACACTGCGGTTCGAGGGCTGGACCAAGCGGGAGTCCCGGCCCCTCCTCGACTTCCTCTTCGAGCACTGCCGCTATGAGGGCTACACCTGCCGGTTCAACTGGCGGCCAGGCTCGGTGGCCTTCTGGGACAACCGGCAGGTCTGGCATTTCGCCCTGAACGACTATCCCGGCCAGCGCCGGCACATGCGCCGGGTCACGGTCGATCCGGCCTGACGATCTACCCGGCCCGCTTGGAGCGCTCGACCGTCTCGATGGCGGGATTGGCGCGCAGGGCCGCAGCGATATTGGTCAGGTGCCGGGCGTCCTTGACCTCGATATCGAAGTCGACGTCGAAGAAGTCCGTCATCCGCCGGTGCATCCGCAGGTTGACGATATTGCCGCCGGCCTCGCCGATGGTCGTGCAGGCCTGACCGAGAACCCCCGGCGCGTTCCGGATGGTGGCGGTCAGCCGGGACTGGGTCAGGGTGTCGCGCTCGGCCTCGGGGGTCCACTGCAGGTCCCGCCAAAGGTCTTCCTTCTCCTCAAACGCGGCCAGTTCGGCGCAGTCGATGGTGTGGACCGTCAGGCCATGCCCATCGCCCTCCAGGATGCCCACAATGCGGTCGCCGGGGACGGGGGTGCAGCAGGGCCCGAAGTGCAGGCTGACCCCGGGGGTCAGACCGCTGCCGCGGACATAAAGGCGGGCGCCGGCCCCGCCCTCGATCCGGCGGACGGCCACCGCCGCCTCCCGGGCGGAGGCCTCAAGGCGCGGGAAGAGGATGTCCAGGACCTCCGCCGGCGCCACCCGTCCGCGGCCCACTCGCTCGAAGAGGTCCTCCTCGGAGGAGACGGCCAACCGCTCCAGGGCGGGGGTGAGGGAAACCTCGCTCCGGGACTTCCCCGCCCGGCTGAAGGTCTGGTCGAGGGCGGCGCGGCCGAGCCGGGTGAACTCTTCCTTCTCGGTCTGCCGGATGTGCCGGCGGATGGCTGAGCGGGCCCGGCCCGTCACGGTCAGGGAGCGCCAGTCCGCCGGAACCACCGGCTTGGGCCCGCGCACCACCTCCACGACATCCCCGTTCTGCAGGGGCGTGCGAAGGGGCCGCGGCTCGCCGTTGATCTTCACCCCGATGCAGGTGTCGCCGATGTCCGTATGCAGGGCGTAGGCGAAATCGAGGGGCAGCCCCCCCCGCGGGAGGCTGACCAGCCGGCCCTTCGGTGTGAAGACGAAGGTCTGGTCGAGATACATCTCGAGCTTGGCGTGCTCCACCAGCTCCTCGACGTCGCCGCCGTGCTCAAGCACCTGGACAAGGTGGCGCAGGTTGACCAGGGGATCGCGGCCACCCTGCTCAGCCTGGTGCTCGGCGTCAAAACCGTAGGAGGCGTCCTTGTAACGCCAATGGGCGGCCACGCCTTCCTCGGCGATCCGGTCCATGGACTCGGTCCGGATCTGCATCTCGATGCGCATGCCCCGGGGGCCCACCACCGTCGTGTGAAGAGACCGGTAGTTGTTCCGCTTTGGGGTCGAGATGTAGTCCTTGAAGCGGTCCGGCACCGAGGCCCAGGCCCGGTGGGCGACTCCCAGGGCCCTGTAGCAGTCCGCCTCGGTATCGACGATCACCCGGAAGGCATAGATGTCCGACAGCTGGGAGAAGCCGATCGACTTGCGCTGAAGCTTCCGCCAGATCGAATAGGGGTTCTTCTCCCGGCCCAGGACGCGACTGGGCACGCCCACAGCGTCAAGACGGCTGACGATTTCCTGGGAGACCAGGGCCACCGCCCCGCCCTGCTCGTTCCGCAGGGCCGCCAATCTCCGGATGATGGCGTCCCGGGCCAGCGGGTTGAGGTGGGTGAAGGCCAGTTCTTCCAGCTCGGTGCAGATCCGGTGGCAGCCGATGGACCGGGCGAGCGGCGCATAGATGTCGAGGGTCTCGCGCGCGATCCGCTCGCGCTTGGCCGGCGCCTTGATGTGCTGAAGGGTGCGCATGTTGTGCAGGCGGTCGGCCAGCTTGACCAGCAGGACCCGCACATCCTTCGAGATCGCCAGGATGAACTTCCTGAGGTTCTCGGCCTGGCGGGTGTGCTCGCTGTTCAGCTCAAGCTTGGTGAGCTTGGTGACCCCTTCCACGAGCCCGGCGATCTCCTCCCCGAACAGGCGGCCGATCTCTGCGGAGGTGGCCTCGGTGTCCTCGACCGTGTCGTGCAGGAGAGCCGTGATGATGGTCGCCGCATCCATCCGGTAGTCCGTGAGGATGCCCGCCACCTGGATCGGATGGGCGAAGTAGGGGTCGCCCGAGGCGCGCTTCTGGGAGCCATGCATGCGCATGGCGTAGACATAGGCGCGGTTCAGGATCGCCTCGTCCGCGCTCGGGTCGTAGGAGCGGACCTTCTCGATCAACTCATACTGCCGAAGCATGGCGCGACGAGGCGCCGCTTCGGCCAGTGATGGGGCAAGTGCGACCCTTGCCTGGGAGGCCGGGGTCTCGACGACCGGGGCCTGCGCCGCAGGCGAACCTCCCGCTGGCGCGTCGGGGCTCAGTAGCGCTCTTCCTGACCGCCGTCGCGGTCGCTCTGCAGGGCGCGAACCAGCTCAAGCTCGCTCATCTGCATGTGGGTCGGATCCGACAGCAGGGCGAGGGTCTCCGCCTCTTCCTCAGCCTCCGAACGTTCGTCGACCCGCTGAAGGGTGCTGATGAGGCCTTCCTTCAGCTCTTCGGGATCCACCATGTCGTCGGCCAGCTCACGAAGCGCCACGACGGGGTTCTTGTCATTGTCCCGGTCCACAAGGAGGGGGGCGCCGGACGAGATGCCCCTTGCCCGATGGGCCGCCAGCAGAACGAGGCTGAAGCGGTTCGGGACTCTCTGGATGCAGTCTTCGACGGTGACGCGAGCCATAGCTACCTCGACAGGGGGAACAAACCGTTCCTCATAGAGCCTTGGGGGCGATTGTGCAACGCCGCATGGCGGCCAACCCCGGATCAGCGGCGATCGAGAATGGTCCGCGCTATATCTTCCATGGTGTTGAAGAGAAAGGTCGGCCGGTGCGCCTCAAGGATCTCGGGGCGCGCATAACCCCAGGTCACCGCCCCCGAATCGACGCCGGTGCGGGAGGCCGCCTCGATGTCCCGGGTCTCATCGCCGATGGACAGCACCTCGCCCGCACCAGCGCCCACCTTGCGGATCACTTTCCGGAACTTCGGGGACTTCCCGAACATCGAGGCGCCGCAGGCGAAGTGGTCGATGCAGGCCGACAGCTCCGGGCCCAAAATCTTGCGGACGTTGGATTCAGAGTTCGAGCTGACCAGGGCGAGGACCACCCCAGAGGCGTGCAGCCGCCGGATCAGGTCGGGAGATTCCGGGAACAACGGAATCTCCGATGTCGCCTCCGAGACCAGGCGGCGGGTGTGCCGGGCGATGAAGGGCATCTTCCAGGCGGGCACACGCATGTAGGCCACCAC
This sequence comes from Phenylobacterium sp., assembly GCA_020402585.1. Taxonomy (GTDB): domain Bacteria; phylum Pseudomonadota; class Alphaproteobacteria; order Caulobacterales; family Caulobacteraceae; genus Phenylobacterium. The sequence goes on from JADBZH010000105.1 coordinate 8,952, forward strand.
ATCGCGGCTTGAACGCCCCCGAAGCATGGCGACTTCATCGTCGCTGATCTGCCGGAAACGGAATCGGCGCGCGACCTGATTGGCCATGCCGATGAACCAGTCGGCGCTGTCCGCCAGGGTTCCATCGAAGTCAAAGATGACAAGCCGATAGGCCAACCGGTTCCCACCGGGCGACGTTAAGGCGCCGCCCGCTCCCTCTTCCAGCGCAGAATCCTGCACGATTGAAGCGCCCTGCGCCAGCCCCCCGGACCGACCCGTCATGTCGCCGGCCTCGCGTCACGCCCGACCGCGGCCTCGGCGGCGAGGGACGAGGCGGTGCGGCCTGATCGCGGGTGGCGCCAGTCCGGTGCGATCTCGGCCAGGGGGCCCATGACGAATCGCCGGTCGTGGGCCCGGGGGTGTGGGAGGGTCAGATCCGGCGTGTCCATGACGCGGCCGCCGTGATCGATCAGGTCCAGATCCAGGGTCCGGTCCGCGTTCCGGGCGCCTCGGCTACGGCCGAACCGGGTCTCGATCTCCAGCAGCCGCCGAATCATGGCGTCGGGGTCCATCGTCGCCTCGACAATGGCGATCCCGTTGCGATACTCATTCGCGGATGGGTCGGGCCAGGCGGAAGATGTCCACCAGCTCGACCGGCGTACGATTGGCAATCCTGCCTCCGAGAAGAAAGTGAGAGCGGCCTCGAGCAAATCCACCGGCGAACCATGGTCGCCGGGAAGATTGGACCCCAGCGCGACGACCGCCAGGACGGGCCGCACAGCGCCGACGCCAGACTCCGGAAAACCTTGACTCAATGACCTTCTATCCTACCGACCGGCTGGCGCTCTTCATTGACGGGGCCAACCTCTATTCCGCCGCCAAGGGACTTGGCTTCGACATCGACTATCGCAAGCTCCTCGACGAGTTCCGCAAGCGCGGCGTCCTCATCAGGGCCTACTACTACACCGCTCTGGTCGAGGATCAGGAGTATTCCCCGATCCGCCCCCTCGTGGACTGGCTGGACTACAACGGGTTCCGCCTGGTGACCAAGCCCGCTCGTGAATTCACCGACTCCCAGGGCCGCAAGCGCTGGCGCGGCGACATGGACGTCGAGATCGCCGTCGACATGATGGAGATGAGCGCCCACGCTGACCACATGGTGCTGTTCTCCGGCGATGGCGACTTCCGGGTCCTGCTCGAGGCCGTCCAGAGGCGCGGTTCGCGGGTGACTGTGGTCTCTACAGTCAAGTCGCAACCGCCCATGGCCTCCGACGACCTCCGCCGGCAGGCGGACTCCTTCATCGACCTGGCGGATCTCGCCGACCTCATCGGCCGCCCGTCGCGACTGCCGCGTTTCCTTCAGGAAAACCGGATGGACGCCGACCGCGACGCCGCGGACACCTGACCTTGCCGGCGATCGTTCCGGCCGCGACGCCTGAACCGGACCGGGACTGCGGCCTGTGCCCGCGTCTCGTCGCCTACCGGGGCGAGAACCGCAGTCGGAACCCGGACTGGTGGAACGGCCCGGCGCCGTCCTTCGGCGATGACCAGGCCCGGCTCCTCGTCCTGGGCCTCGCGCCCGGACGCATGGGGGCCAACCGGACGGGCCGTCCCTTCACGGGCGACCACGCCGGAGTGATGCTGTTCGAGACCCTCCTGAAGACCGGCTTCGCCAGGGGCGTCTATGACGCGCGACCGGATGACGGGCTCACCCTCGTCGACTGCATGATCTCCAACGCCGTGCGGTGCGCACCGCCCGGGAACCGACCTGAAACGTCAGAGGAGGCCGCATGCCGGCCCTTCCTCATGGCCCGGCTGGCCGCCCTGCCCCGGCTCGAGGTGGTGGTCACCCTGGGGGACGTCGCGCGGCGCAATCTCCTGAAGGCCCTGGGCCTGCCGGCCTCCGCAGGAGTCTCGGGCCATGGCGCGGAGTTCAGCGCAGGTCCCTACCGGGTGCTGAACAGCTACCATTGCTCACGCCTCAACACGAACACGGGCCGCCTGACTCCGGCGATGTTCGAGGACATCTTCCGGCGCGCCCGGACCCTGCTGGACGGCTGACAAGGCAGGCTTCCCGCCGTATTCAGGGGCTCCCTCCAGGCCCCCGGGAGTTCCCATGCGCGCCCTCGCCGTCGCCGCCGCCGCCCTCCTCATCGCCCCTCCCGCCCTCGCCGCGCCCCCGGGGTCGGCGGACCGCGACCGCGCGCTCGAGGTCCTGAAGACCGGCATCCGTTACAAGACGACCGCAAGCGCTGGCCCGGAGCCGTTCCTGGCCTATGCGGGCTGGATCAAAGGCGTCCTCGTCGAGGCGGGCTATCGTCCGGAGGACATCCTCATTGAGCCGGTCGCCGGGACCGCCACCCTGATCGCCCGTCTGCCCGGACGCGATCCGGCCCGAAAGCCCCTGGTCATCTCCGGTCACATGGACGTGGTCGAGGCCCGCGCCGAGGACTGGACGCGTGATCCTTTCACCCCAGTGGTCGAGAACGGCTACGTCTTTGGCCGGGGAGCGACGGACAACAAGTTCGACATCTCCATGGTCGTGACCACCCTGGCCCGTCTGAAGGCCGAGAACTGGCGACCGAACCGGGATGTCATCCTCGCCCTGTCCGGGGACGAGGAGACCCAGATGCGCAGCAGCGCCATCCTCGCCCAGCGACTGAAGCATGCGGACCTCGTCCTGAACTCCGACGCCGGCGGCGGGGACCTCGATCCCTCCGGCAAGCCCCTGTCCTACGGGATCCAGGGCGCCGAGAAGACCTATGCGGACTTCACCCTGAGAGCCACCGACCCCGGCGGCCACTCCAGCCGTCCGACCCCGGGCAATCCCATCTACCGCCTTTCCGGGGCGCTGGAGCGCCTGGAGGCCTACCGGTTCCCTGTCCAGTCGAACGAGATCACCCGCGCCTCGCTGGCGGCCAGCGGCCGCAAGATGGAGGGCCCGATGGGCGAGGCCCTGCGCCGGTTCGCCGCCGATCCGTCGGACGCCGAAGCCGCGGAGCGCCTGTCGTCGAGCCCCACCTGGGCGCCCTATCTGCGGACCACCTGCGTCGCCACCATGATCAGCGGCGGGCACGCCCCCAACGCCCTGCCGCAGCGGGCGGAGGCCACGGTCAACTGCCGGATCTTCCCCGGCGCATCTTCGGAGGCCGTGCGAGCGACCCTGGTCGAGGTCCTGGCGGATCCGACCCTCTCGGTCACGCGGAACGACGATGGCTCCATCGACAGTCCGCCCTCGCCGCTGCGGCCGGACGTCGTCAGGGCCGTGAGGCGGGCGGTGCATGCGGTCCATCCGGGCCTGGAGATCGTGCCGGTGCAGTCGGCGGGAGCGACGGACAGCATGCACTTCCGCGCCGCCGGCGTGCCGAGCTATGGCGTCTCCGGCCTGTTCTCCAGGGCGGGCGACACCTTCGCCCACGGGTTGAATGAGCGGGCGCCTCTCGCCGCCATCCCGGGGGCGCTGGTGCATTGGGACTCCCTGATCCGCGACCTTGGCCGGTAGCCTCTGGCCGAACCGGCGTATTCGATCCTAACCTCCCTTCGGGGGGTGACCCTCCAAGGGGGAGCGGAACGACCATGGGCGGTTGCTGCGGGCCGACAGAAACGCTCGGTGCGGAGGCCAGGAAGGCCCGCGCACCGGCGGCCGTCGCCGGCGAGGCCAGCCGCGCTCTTACGGATCTGTCCCTGATCTCCCTGCCGGGCGGTGACTTCTGCATGGGCAGCGACGCCGGCGAAGGCGAGCCCGCCGATGGCGAGGGGCCTGCGCGCCCGGTCTGGCTGTCGCCGTTCCGCATCGCACGCACCGCCGTCACCAACCGCCAGTTCGCCGCCTTCGTGGAGGCCAGCGGCTATGTGACCTATGCCGAGGAAGTGGGCTCAAGTTTTGTCTTCGCCGGCCTGCTGCCGGACGACTTCCCGCCCACCCGCGGCCTCGTCGACGCCCCCTGGTGGCGCGAGACGCCGCAGGCCTGCTGGCGCCGGCCGGAAGGGGCCGGGTCGGACTGGCGCGGGCGCGAGGATCACCCTGTCGTCCATGTCAGCTGGCACGACGCCCTCGCCTTCTGCGGGTGGTCAGGCCTGCGCCTGCCGACCGAGGCGCAGTGGGAATACGCAGCCCGCGGAGGCCTGGAGGGCCGCCGCTATCCCTGGGGCGACGACCTCACCCCGGGCGGTGAACATGCCTGCAATGTCTGGCAGGGGCGGTTTCCCATGCAGAACGACTGCGCGGACGGTCACGCGGGGACCGCGCCGGCGGACGCCTATGCGCCGAACGGCTTCGGCCTTCACAATGCCTGCGGCAATGTCTGGGAGTGGTGCGCCGACCGGTTCAGCGCCAGCCATCCCAAAGGTCGGCAGCGCGATCCCGCGGGCCCTGCCTCAGGCGAGCGGCGGGTGATCCGCGGCGGCAGCTATCTTTGCCACGAGAGCTACTGCTTCCGCTTTCGCGTGGCGGCCAGAAGCGCCAATCTTCCCGACGCCACCGCCGGGCACATGGGTTTCCGCTGCGCCGCAGAGGCCCTGCCTGACTCCCCTGCCCGCGATCCCTCCCGAAAGGACACCCCATGAGCCAGACGCCCAACCGCAACGGCCTTGGCCTGACCGCCAGCGAGTCCCGGCCGTTCTGGCCCGAGCCGGCCAAGGCGCCTCCCGGCGCGCCCAACGTGGTCTGCATCGTCTTCGACGACCTCGGCTTTGCCGACCTCGGCTGCTACGGGTCGGAGATCGCCACGCCGAACATTGACGCCCTGGCCGCCGGCGGCCTGCGCTACACCAACTTCCACACCACGGCCCTGTGCTCGCCGACCCGCGCCGCCCTGCTAACCGGGCGCAACCACCACTCGGTGGGCATGGGCGGGCTGGCCGACTGGGACCTGGGCTTTCCCGGAATGCGCGGCCGCATCGCCCGCAGCGCCGGCACCCTGGCCGAGATGCTGAGGCCCGCCGGCTACAACACCTTCGCCACCGGCAAGTGGCACCTGACGCCCACCTTTGAGACCTCGCAGGCCGGGCCCTTCGACCAATGGCCCCTGCAGCGCGGCTTCGACCGCTACTACGGATTCCTCGAGGGCGAGACCAGCCAGTGGCACCCCGAACTGGTGCTCGACAACCATCACATCGAGGCGCCGGACCACGAGGGCTATCACCTGTCCGAGGACATCGTCGACCAGTCCATCGGCTTCATCCGCGCCCAGCGCGCCATCACGCCCGAGAAGCCCTTCTTCCTCTACATGTGCCTGGGGGCCCAGCACGCGCCGCACCACGCGCCCAAGGCCTTCATCGACCGCTATGAGTCCGTCTTCGAGAAGGGCTGGGACGCGACCCGAGCCGACCGCCTGGCCCGTCAGAAGGCCCTGGGCCTGATCCCCGCCGACACCGTCCTGCCCGAGCGCAATCCGGGGGTGAAGCCCTGGGACGCCCTGAGCGATGACGAGCGGAGGTTGGCCGTGCGGCTGCAGGCGGCCTTCGCCGGCATGCTCGAGCACGCCGACCTGCAGGTGGGCCGGCTGGTCAACTGGCTGCGCGAGCAGGGCTGCCTGGAGAACACCCTGATCACCCTGATCTCGGACAATGGCGCCAGCCAGGAGGGCTCGCCCTTCGGCACGGTGAACGCCCTGCGCTACTTCAACGGCGTCCGGGACACCCTGGCCGAGAACCTCGAGCATATCGACGCGATCGGCGAGGCCCACCTCAACAACAACTACCCGCTGGGCTGGGCCATGGCCGGCAACACCCCACTCAAGCGCTACAAGCAGAATACCCACGGCGGCGGGATCCGCGACCCGCTGATCGTGCACTGGCCGGCGGGCATCCCGCAGGGCGGCGAGATCCGCCACCAGTTCCACCATGTCTGCGACATCACCCCCACCGTGCTCGAGGTGACGGGCGTACAGGCTCCGGCCGAGATCCACGGCGTCACCCAGCAGCCCATTGAGGGAACCAGCTTCGCCTACTCCTTCGGTGGCGGCGCCGAGCCCACCCGCAAGCGGACCCAGTACTTCGAGATGCTGGGCCACCGGGGCCTCTGGCATGAGGGCTGGAAGGCGGTGACCTGGCACAAGCCAGGGACTGCCTTCGACGCCGACCAGTGGGAGCTCTACAACCTGGACCAGGACTTCAACGAAATGCACGACCTGGCCGGGCAGGAACCGGCGCGTCTGCAGGCGATGATCGCGCGTTGGTTCTCCGAGGCCGGGGCCTGCAACGTCCTGCCCCTGGACGACACCCTCAACCGCTTCGTCAGCTCCAACCCCCACAGCGTGGCGTCGCGCCGGCACTGGGTGCTTCAGCCCGGGGGCGGCCGCATCCCGCAGGCGGCGGCCCCCGACATCCGCAACCGCTCCTACCGGATCACCGCCCATGTCGACATTCCCGAAGGCGGCGCCGAGGGCGTGCTCATCGCACAGGGCGACTGGTGCGGCGGCTACGCCCTCTACCTGAAGGACGGCCATCTCATCCACGACTACAACTTCGTGAACCGCCACTATGTCGCCCGGTCCGCCCAGCCCGTGCCGGCGGGACGCCACACCCTCAGCTGGGTGGTGCGCAAGACCGGCGAATACACCGCCGAGGGCGAGCTGCGGATCGACGATCAATCCTGCGGGTCGGCGGTGCTGCCGCAGACCTACCGGGCGCAGGCCTCCTTCATCGGCATGGAGATCGGCCGGGCGCCCAAGCCGGCGGTCTCCGACTTCGAGGCGCCCTTCCCCTTCACCGGCGTCCTGCACCGGGTGGAGGTCGAACTCGGGGATGACCAGCAGACCGATCCGCAGGCCAGTCTGGAGGCGGCCCTGCGCCGGCAGTAGGGCCCCCAGGGGTCGTTGGGCAAAGGACTGGAAACCTGCCGGGTTTCGGCCCTACAGTAGTGTGGAATTTCAGACCGGCGCGATGCTGGCGCTCATTTGGGAAGACGACAACATGCTGGACCTGATCATCCGGGGCGGGACTGTGGTGGACGGGACGGGCGCAGCGCCCACCGTCGGGGACATCGGGATCCAGGGCGACCGCATCGTCGCCGTGGGCAAGGTCGAGGGCCCCGCCCGGCGCGAGATCGACGCCAGGGGCCTGATTGTCACCCCCGGCTGGGTGGATATCCACACTCACTATGACGGCCAGGCGACCTGGGACGCCGTCATGGCGCCCTCCAGCTGGCATGGCGTGACCACGGCCATCATGGGCAATTGCGGGGTCGGCTTCGCCCCCGTCCGCCCGGGCAGCCAGGACTTCCTGATCGAGCTCATGGAAGGGGTCGAGGACATTCCCGGCGCCGCCTTGGCCGAAGGCATCGACTGGAAGTGGGAGACCTTCCCGGAATACCTCGACGCCCTGGAGTCCAAGCCCCGGACCATCGACGTGGGCGTGCACGTGCCCCACGGCTCGGTCCGCGCCTATGTTCTCGGGGACCGCTGCAACACCGACTACAAGCCTGACGCCGCCGAGATCGCCGAAATGGCCCAGATCGTGCGCGAGGGCGTCGCCGCCGGCGCCCTGGGCTTCTCCACCTCCCGCACCCTGCTGCACAAGGATGTCCATGGCGTCCACGTGCCCGGCACCTTCGCCGGTTCGGACGAAATGCTGGCCCTGGGCCTGTCCATGAAGGGCCTGACCCACGGGGTCTTCGAGATGGTCTCCGACCACCTGGGCGATGACGACGAATGGGCCTGGGTGAAGGGCTTCGTGGAGGAAACCAGCCTGCCCGTCACCCTCGTGGCCACCTCGGCCGGCGCCTATCTGGGCGACAAGATGTTCAACATCGCCGAGGAGTCCCGCCAGAAGGGCATGGACATCCGTCCGCAGATCGCTGGTCGGCCGACGGGCGTGCTGCACGGCCTGACCTCGAACTTCCACATCTTCCTGGCCAGCCCGACCTGGAAGTCGGAACTTGAGGCCCTGTCCGTCGAGGACAAGCTCGCCGCCATGGGCCGGCCGGACATCCGCGCCGCCCTGCTCTCCGAGGACTCTCCCCTGATCCGCGCCGCCACCTCGGCGCCGGTGGGCGGCCAGGTCGCCGGCCTCGATGGCCTCTTGTGGCGCATCTTCCCCCTCGGCGAGCGCCCGAACTACGAGCCCGACCGCGAGGGCAGCGTCGCAGGCCTCGCCGAGGCCGCCGGCGTCTCCCCGGTGGAGATGATGTACGACCTGCTGCTGCGCGATGGCGGGCGCGAGCTCTTCTACCAGCCCCTCGGCGGCTACCAGACCTACAACTTCGACTTCTTCCGCAAGAACATGCAGCACCCCAACGTGCTGTTCGGCCTGTCTGACGGCGGCGCCCATTGCGGGGTCATCGCCGACGCCGGCATGCCCAGCTTCATCCTCACCCACTGGGCCCGGGACCGGGTGAAGGGCGAGCAGTTCCCCCTGGAGTTCCTGGTCCGCAAGCTGACCAGCGACACCGCCCGGGCCTACGGCCTGAATGACCGGGGCCGGATCGCGCCAGGCCTGCTGGCTGACCTGAACGTCATCGACTTTGAGGCCCTGCGCCTGTTCCGCCCCGAAGCGATCCACGACCTGCCGGCCGGCGGCCGCCGCCTCGTCCAGCGCGTCGAGGGCTACCGCTACACGGTCAAGTCGGGCCAGGTGACCTTCGAGGACGGCCAGCACACCGGCGCCCTGCCCGGCGGCCTGGTCCGGGGCGGCCGAGATGCTGTGATCCTGGCCGAAGCGGCGGAGTAATCCCGCCCGGCCGGCATCATCCTGTCATCCTGGGGCGCCAAACTCCGCGATCCGGGACCGGAGACAGAGCATGATCCGACGTCAGATAGAGGGCCGGGGCCTTCATCCCCATGCATGGGCCTTCCTGCTTGGCCTGTTGTGCCTGCTGGGCTCGCCCGGCGGCGTCCGTGCGGGCCCGAACGAGATCGAACTCAGGGGCGTGATCACCCATGAGAACCACGAGACCTATGTCGAGGTCCCCTTCGCCGTCCCGGAGGACACCGAGCGGCTGACCGTGACCTTCGAGTACGACCGGGCGAACAGGACCGTCATCGATCTCGGCATCCGCGACCCGAACGGTTTCCGGGGCTGGAGCGGCGGGAACAGGTCGACCTTCACGCTGGCCAGCAGCGACGCCACCTCCGCCTACATCCCGGGAACCCTTCCCCCCGGCGAGTGGCGGCTGATCCTGGGCGTGCCCAACATCCGGAAGGGGGCGGCGGCGTCCTGGAGCGCCAGGGTCCGCCTTGACCCGAAGGGCGCGCCGTCGACGGGATCGGCCTTCCACACGGGCGCGATCAGGACAGGGCCGGGCTGGTACCGGGGCGACCTCCACACCCATTCCGGGCACAGCGACGGCAGCTGCGACAGCCTTTCCGGGCGCCGCGTCCCCTGCCCCGTCTTCCGGACGCTGGAGGCGGCCCGGTCGGCGGGCCTGGATTTCATCGCCCTGACCGAGCACAACTCGACCTCGGTCTATCCCGAGCTGAGGGCGCTGCAGGCCTATTACGACACCCTGCTGGTCCTGCCGGGGCGGGAGATCACGACCTTCCAGGGCCACGCCAATGTCTTCGGCGTGACCAGCCCCCTTCCCTTCCAGCTTGGCTCCCCGCGCGCGCCGACCCTCGACGCCGTGCTGGATGCCGTTGAGGCTGAAGGCGGCCTCCTGTCGATCAATCATCCCGGCATGCCTTCGGGAGAAGCGTGCATGGGATGCGGCTGGGTCGCGCCCATACCCGACTGCTCACGGATCGGCGCCGTCGAGATCGCCAACGGCGGCGGCCTTCGCCTGACCGGTTCGGCTGAAGGCCCGCTGTCCGGCCTGCCCTTCTGGGAGAGCCTTCTCGACCAGGGCTGCCGCGTCACGGGAATCGCCGGAAGCGACAATCATGACCCCGACGCCAAGGGCGGCGGCCAGTCCCCTGTCGGCCGGCCCGCCACCGTGGTCTACGCCCCCGAACTCTCCCAGCCCGCGATCCTGGAGGGCCTGAGGCGCGGCCGGGTCTTCGTGGACCTCGGCGCCCCCGCCGGCGCCTCCGTCGACCTCACGGTCGCCTCCGGCAAGGTGCGGGCGGGCATGGGCGAGAGCCTCCGGGTCCGGGGCGGCGCCCCCCTGCGCCTGACGGCGACGGTCCCTGGGCTGCGGGACGGCATGGTCGAGTTCGTCACAGGCGGGAACGGCAAGCCACCCACCCGCACGCCGGCCCCGATTCGCGGCCTTCCGGCGGTCACGGCTGAACTGCGACCTGCGCCGGGCCTGAAATGGGTTCGCGCCGACGTCCGCAGCCCCGACGGGCGTCTCCTGCTGATTGGCAACCCGGTCTATCTGCAGAACTGAAACCGAAACGACACGGAGTCTTCTCGCAACAGTCAGGGAACTGTGATCCACAGGTCCTAGCACCCCCCCATGAGCCGAAGCCGGCCAGGTCAATCAATCGGGGGTCATCATGCGTCTGTCCGTTACTCTTCTTGGCGGCGTCGCCGCCGTGGCGATCTGCGCCGGAGCGTCGCCTTCCCATGCAGCACCCGCGGACAGGGTGGACTCTCAGGTCGACGAACTGATCGTCACGGGCCGGGCCGGCGCCCTTGACCGCCGCCGGGTCGAGGCCAGCTACGCCATCACCACCCTGGACGAAGCCGCCCTGCGCCTCCAGGCGCCCATGTCCACGGCGGAAGTGTTCAAGGCCATCCCCGGTTTCTGGGTTGAGGCCTCTGGCGGCGAAGCCTCCAACAATGTGCGGACGCGCGGTATCCCGACGGACGGATACTCTTCGGTGACGATCCAGGAGGACGGCCTCACCATCCAGCACGATGGCGGCCTGGGCTGGCTGAACGCCGACCAATCCTTCCGGCTCGACGAGACCATCGGGCGCGTCGAGGCTGTTCGCGGCGGTCCCGCCTCCATCTTCGCCTCAAACTCCCCGGGGGGCACGGTCAACTTCATCACCCGAAAGGCCGGCGAGACCGCAGAGGGCCTCGTCAAGGCGACCGTCGGCGACTACGGCATGTACCGGGCGGACTTCTGGTACGGCGCGCCCCTGGGGGATGGCTGGGGCCTCACCCTGGGCGGCTTCTACCGCTCCGACGAGGGCGTCCGGAGCCCGGGCTTTACCCAGAACAAGGGCGGGCAGGTCCGGATCGGACTGTCGAAGGCGTTCGAGACCGGCCGCCTGGACGTCAACATCAAGCACATCGCGGACAATGTGGGGTTCCTTCTCCCGGTGCCTCTGACCTTCGATGACAAGCAGGAACCCAAGGGTGTTCCCGGGTTCGACGCCACCTACGGGACCCTGGCCGGCCCGGATAACCGCCTGGTCAGCTTCCGGAATGTGAGCGGTCCCTTCGCCTTCGACCTCGGCAAGGGCACCGACGTGAGCCTGACGGCCATCACGGTCCGACTGGACCTGGAGGTCGGCGCCGGCTGGCGCCTGCAGAACACCGGCCGGTACAGGACCAGCGACATCGTTCGCAACGGGCTCTTCCCGACAGGGAACATCGAGACCGCAACCGGCAGGCTCAACGGCCTTCGCAACGCCGCCCTGGCCGCCTTCCCGGGCGCGGTGGACGTCCAGTACCGCTACGCTACCTCGGGCGCCGCCTTTGACCCCGTGACAGCCAACGGCAACGGCCTGGTGGTCAGCGGCAACCTGCTCAGCGTGTCGGTGCCACTCAACGAGTTCACCAACGATCTCCGGCTTGTTCGGATGTTCGAATTCGCTGGCCAGACCCACGACATCGCCGTCGGCGCCTATGTGTCGGACTACAGCTACGACTACGACCGGTACATGGCCACGTCCAACCTGGAGGTCCGTGACCAGGCCCGCCGCCTCGACATCGTGGCGGTCAACGCCGCCGGTGGGATTGCCGGCCGGGTCACCGAGAACGGCATCCTCCGCTACGGGTCGCTGTTCGACAACGCGGCCATCGACGCCCGGGTGTTCGCCGTCTACGCCTCCGATGAGTGGCAGGTGACCCCCCAGCTCCGTATCGACGCGGGCGTGCGCCAGGAGCGGATCGAGTTCTCCGGCTCTGTCGAAGGCAAGCAGACCGTGGACCTCGGTGTCGCCGGCACCCTTGCCGACAACCAGGTGATCACCGGGACGGGCGCCTTCACCCCCATCGATCGCGCCTATTCGGGCCTGAGCTGGACCCTCGGAGCCAACTATCAGTTCGAAGATCGCCTCGGGGTCTTCGCGCGATACACCGACACGGTGCGCCTCCCCGCGCCCTCTGAGTTCCAGGGCAGCCCGGGTGACGCCCTCCGGACGGACATCAAGAAGACCCCGGTCCAGATGATGGAGGCCGGGCTGAAGTGGCGGACGGATGTCTTCGACCTCTACGCCACGGCCTTCCAGACCCGGTTCGAGAACATCCGGTTCAACGACAACGTCTTCAACAGCGCCACCAACAGCTTCACCACCCGCGTCGCTTATGGCTCGACCATGACCACAGGCATTGAGATCGAGGGTGTCCTGAAGCCCATGGAGAGCTGGGATGTCGCCGGCGCCGTGTCATGGCAGAGCCCGGAGTACGACAGCTTCCGGTTCACCGAGAATGTGGGCGGCGTCCCGACGGTCCGTGACTTTGCCGGAAACCAGTTGATCCGTGTCCCGAAGGTCGGGGTCCGGCTCGTCCCGGGGGTGAACCTCATGGACGGTGCAGTCCGCCTCGAACTGCCGGTCGAGTACTACAGCAAGCGCTATGCCGACGTGGCGAACAGCCAGTCCCTGGCGGCGTACACTGTGATCAACCTCAATGCGCGCTGGAATGTCAGCGACCGCATAGCGGTGTCGCTCGCCGGGGTGAACCTGACCAACGTCATCGGCCTGACGGAAGGCAATCCCCGCGCCGGCCAGTTCATCTCCGGCGACGCCGGCGCCCGCTACTACCTGGCCCGGCCCATCCTCGGAACCTCCTGGCGCGCTGCGCTTACCTACCGGTTCTGAGTTCAGGCGGGGCGTCTGGTCAGGGTGAAGTCTCCCCGGGCGACCCGCCTGGGACCCAGCCCTGCCTACCCGGGGTGCGGCGGCGCCTGACGAACCTGCAGGTTGGGTCGTCGCCGGCGCCCGGCGCCGACAAGACGGTTGACGGGAAGGAGGCGCGGGCCAAGCCTGACGGCATGGTCCGAGCCGTCTCTCCGCCACCCGCCCTCCACTTCGAGCTGGACGATCTCTCGCGCCAACCCGTCCGGGACCTTGTGGCCCGTCACCTCGCCGGCATGCATGCCCAGAGCCCGCCGGAGAGCGTCCACGCCCTCGCCCTCGATGGCCTGAAGGCGCCTTCCATCCGCTTCTGGAGCGTCTGGAGCGGAGGCGCCCTCGCAGGCATGGGGGCCCTTCGCCGGATCGATGCGGAGAACGGCGAGATCAAGTCCATGCGGGTGGCGGACGACCTCCTGGGTCAGGGCGTTGGACGGGCGATCCTGGACCATATCCTCGCAGAGTCCCGGGCCATGGGCCTTGCGGTGCTTTGGCTGGAAACCGGGACGACGGACGGCTTCGTTCCGGCGCGCACACTCTACGAGAGCGTCGGGTTCACGACCTGCGGGCCCTTCGACAGCTATGGCCCCGATCCCTTCAGCGTCTTCATGACCCTCAGGCTCTGAGCCTCAGCGCCAGTACCAGTAGCGCCACAGCTCCCTGAACCCGGCGGCGCGGTAGAGGCGCCGCGCAGGATTTCCCGCCTCGACCTGCAGGAAGATCCCGGGCAGGCCCCAGTCGGCGGTCTGGCGCCCGAAGGCGGCGAGGAGGCTCCCCGCATGGCCCCTTCCCCGCTGGTCCGGAGGGGTCCTCATTCCGTGGACGCCGCCGAGACCGCCCGCCCGGGACAGGACGCCCACCGCCAGGGTGCGTTCTCCCTCGCGGACGGCGCCGAAGACCGCTCCCGGTGAACGCGCCAGCTGGGCGACCCTCTGGGCCCCTTCCCGGGCGTCAAACCCGGGACCGCAGAAGGCCTCCGTCCAGGCCGCGTCGGGCGCCTCCAGAAGAACGGGCTCGGATCCGCCCGCGCCGGGGCCGGCGTATCCGGCGACCGCAAGCGGGTCGGCGGTCATGACCCAGGTGGGTTCTCCGGGCCGGAAGCCACCCTCTCTCAGCAGGTCCCGGGCGGCGGAGAAGACGGGCAGGTCGGGCAGCCGGAAGGCCGGCGCCAGACCGGCGGCGGCGTAGGCATCGGCCAGGGCCGGCGTCAGGGGCGGTGGCGGATCGTGCGACAGGGGCGCAGCGGAACAGGCCCGGCCCATCGGCCCCGCATCCAGGGCGAGGATCCAGCCATCCGCCTCCTCGACCCCGCGGGGCGCCACGCCGGCGACGGTGGCCCGCTCAAGCCGCGCGATGTCCGCGGCCTCCACGGCTAGCCCTTGTCCCGAAGGAGCCGGGCCTTGTCCCTCTGCCAGTCCCGTTCGGCGGAGGTCTCGCGCTTGTCGTGCAGCTTCTTGCCCTTGGCCAGGGCCAGCTCCAGCTTGGCCAGGCCCTTGTCGTTCCAGTAGAGCCGGGTCGGGATCAGGGTCCGCCCCTCGCGCTGGACGGCGCCGATCAGCCGGTCCAGCTGCTTGCGGTGCAGCAGCAGCTTCCGGTGGCGCCGGGGCTCATGGTTGAAGCGGTTGGCCTGGGCGTAGGGCGGTATGTCGGCGTTGATCAGGTAGAGGTCCTGCCCCTCCACCGCCGCGTAGGACTCGGCGATGTTGGCCCGGCCGTTGCGCAGGGACTTCACCTCCGTCCCGGTCAGGGCGAGACCCGCCTCGAAGGTCTCTTCAAGGAAGTAGTCAAAGCGCGCGCGGCGGTTTTCGGCGATGAGCTTGGACATGGGGGGTGGCGTCAGGCGACGCCGACCTCGGCCAGGGCGGCGTCCACTTCGCGGCGCGAGGCCTCCGAGGCCGGAGTGATGGGCAGACGGGCGGTTTCCTCGCACAGGCCGAGCCGCGACAGGGCGTACTTGGTGGGCGCCGGCGAGGCGTCGGTGAACAGGGCCTTGTGCAGGCGCAGCAGCCCATCCTGCCACCGGCGCGCGGTTTCCCAATCGCCGGACAGGGCGGCCTCATGGAAGGCGGCGACCTGGACCGGCGCCACATTGGCCGACACGGAGATGCAGCCGTGCCCGCCGTGGGCCATGTAGCCCAGGGCGGTCGGATCGTCCCCCGAGAGCATGACCCAGTCGGACCCGCAGCTGATGCGCTGCTGGGTGGCCCGGACGAGATCGCCCGTCGCGTCCTTGACCCCGACGATGTTGGGAAGGCGGCTCAGCCTGGCCAGGGTGGCGTCGGAAATGTCCACACTGGTCCGGGCCGGGACATTGTAGACCAGCACCGGAAGCTGCACCGCCTCGTTGATGGCGGCGTAGTGGGCGTAGAGCCCCTCCTGGCTGGGCCGGTTGTAATAGGGCGTGACTACGAGGGCGGCGTCGGCCCCGATCTGCTTGGCGTGCCGCACGAGTTCGATGGCCTCAGCGGTGGAGTTGGATCCGGCGCCGGCGATCACGGGGACCCGTCCCGCCGAGGTCTGGACGGCCAGCTCAACCACCCGCCGATGCTCGTCATGGCTCAGGGTCGCCGTCTCGCCGGTGGTCCCGACGGGCACGAGGCCGTGCACGCCCCCCTCGATCTGGCGCTCGACCAGGCGGATGAAGGCGGCCTCATCGACCTCATCGTCCCGGAACGGGGTCACGAGGGCCGGAAAGACGCCCCTGAACAAGGGATCGGACATGGGATGCAGAAAACCGTTAGAACGCGGCCGCTGGTTGCGACCTGAGGGCAGGCGCCGACAATATGGCCGACAGCCCCCCCGCCGCAACCGATTGAGTCGGGGTCCCTGAATGCCTGCTGGCGGAGTGTTGATCTTGAAGCGCAGGGCGCGTCGAATCCTGACCACCGGGATGGTCATCGGCCTCGCCGCCACCCCCCTTCCGGCGGCCGCCCAGACTCCCGCGCCCGGGGCCATGCCGCCGGTCACTCAGACGCAGGCTCCGGCGGCCCCTCTTCCCGACCCCGCCACACCGCCTGTGGCCGCATCCCCCGCGCCCCCGCCTGCAGCGCCCCGGTCGGCCTACATCTCAAATGCTGATGCCGAGGCCCTGCGGGAGACCCTCGAAGAGGCGCGCAGGGCCGATGTCCAGGGCGCGCGGCAGGCCCTCGACCGGATCCAGGACCCTACGGCCCGGAAGCTAGGCCTCTGGGCCCTGATGGATTCCAACGGCCCCAGCCTCAGCTTCGGCGAGCTGGAGCGGTCCCTGCGCGAGATGTCCGAATGGCCACGCCCGGGGCGCCGCCGACTCGCGGCCGAGCGGCTCATCGAGACCTCGGGGCTGGGACCCCGCCAGGTCATCGCCTGGTTCGCCAAGGACCCGCCGTCCACCCCCGAGGGCGCCATGGCCCTGGCGTCAGCCCTTCGCGCCTCGGGCGATACGAGGGCGGCGGCCGAGCTCATCCGCCGGACCTGGCGGTACAGGCCCTTCGAACTGGATGCGCAGCGGGCGATGATGGCCCGGTTCGGCGATGTCCTGACCCTGGACGATCACATCCGGCGGGCGGACATGTTGCTCTTCGGAGCGCAGGGGCCGGCGGCCAGGGACCTCATCCCCCTCCTGCCGCCGGACCAGCAGGCGCTCGCCCAGGCGCGCATCGCCTTCCGGCAGCGATCCGCCGCCGCCCTGGCCCTGGCCGACGCCCTTCCCCCCTCTGTCCGTGAGGCACCCGGGCTGGCCGTCGAGAAGGCCGCCCACTACCGCCGGGTCGGGCTCGACCAGCTGGCGCGGGCGGAGCTTGTCCGTTTCCCGCGGGAGGTCTGGTCCGAGGAGATGGGCGCCCGGATCTGGGACGAACGCTACCAGTTGACCCTGTCGGCCCTGCGCAACCGGGATTCCCGGGCGGCTTACGAGGCGGCCGCCAACACCGGGTTGCAGACCGGGCCCGATGCGGTGGAGGCCGAGTTCTACGCCGGCTGGATCGCCCTGACCCGCCTGAAGGACCCGATCCGCGCCGAGGCCCACTTCAAGCACATCGACCGGGTCGGGACCTCGCCCATCACCCTGGCGCGCGGTCTCTACTGGCGGGGACGGGCGGTGGAGGTCCTCGCCGGGATCGACGCCGCCGATGTCTTCTACCGCGCCGCGGCCCGACACCGGACCACCTTCTACGGCCAGCTCGCCGCCGAGCGGGCGGGCTTCGTCCGCCTGGACGTCGGCCGGGACCCCCAGATCGGACCGCAGGACCGCGCCCGTTTCGAGGCCCGGGAGACCACGCGGGCGGCGCGCATCCTCTACGACATCGGCGCCCGGGACCTCTTCCGGGTCTTTGTCCTGGCCCTGGACGACATCCTCGATACCGACGCCGACCAGGCCATGCTGGTAGACCTTGTCCGGGGCTATGGCGAGCAGGACATGTCCATGCGGGTGGTCCGAACCGCCGCCCAGCGGGGCTTCATCCTGCCCGACCGGGGCTATCCCGTCCGGACGCCGCCCGAGGTCGCCAATGCGCCGGAGGCGGCCCTGGTCCTGGCCATCACCCGGCAGGAGAGCGGATTCGATCCCCTGGTTCGCTCAGGCGTCGGGGCGCGGGGCATGATGCAGCTCATGCCCGCCACGGCTGCGGCCACGGCCCGACGTATGGGCGTATCCTACGCCCCCTCCATGCTGGACGAACCCGACTACAACATGCGCCTGGGATCGACCTATCTGAGCGAGCTGATCTCCACCTTCGCGGGGTCCTATGTGATGGCTGTGGCGGGCTATAACGCCGGGCCGGGCCGATCGACCCAGTGGGCGAGCTTCTGCGGCGATCCGCGCGCCGCCAGCGTCGACCCGGTCGACTATATCGAGTGCATCACCTTCTCCGAGACCCGCAACTACGTCATGAGGGTCCTTGAGGCGGTGGCGATCTACCGGGCGAAGCTCCGGGGAGGAACGACGCCGCTGACCCTGACCGAAGACCTCCGTCGGGGCGTCTACACCCCGCCGGCGCCCACCCCTGCCGCGCCCCCTGCCCCCACCGCCCAGGAGACGGCGCCATGACCGCCCCGAAGACCCTGCGCCCCCCCCGGATTGACCCCCAGCCGACCGTCCTGCGGACCGTCGGATGGTCGGACTATGACCTGGTGGACTCCGGTCGCGGACGGAAGCTGGAGCGCTACGGCCACCGCATGGTGGTCCGTCCTGAGCCCCAGTGCCTCTGGTCCCCGGGCCTTCCGGCCGCCGCCTGGACGACGGCCGACGCCGTCTTCGACCCCGCCGACGAGGAGGACAGCGGCCGCTGGCGCTTTCGGGAGGCGCCGATCGAGCCCTGGGTTTCGGGCTGGGGGGCGGTGCGCTTCCACGGCCGGTTCACGCCCTTCCGCCATCTCGCCTTCTTCCCCGAGCAGGCGGCGAACTGGGCCTGGCTGGACCAGGCGGTCCGCCACGCAGGACGGCCGCTCAATGTCCTGAATTTGTTCGGTTACACCGGGGTCGCCAGCCTGGTCTGCGCCGCCGCCGGCGCCCAGGTCACCCATGTGGACGCCTCCCGCAAGGCCATCGGCTGGGCCCGCGAGAACGCCGCCCTCTCCGGCCTGGAGGACCGCCCCATCCGCTGGATCTGCGAGGACGCCCGCAAGTACGTCCAGCGCGAGATCCGCCGGGGCGTGAAGTACGACGCCGTCATTCTGGACCCGCCCAAGTACGGCCGCGGTCCGGACGGCGAGGTCTGGCGCCTGTTCGACGACCTGCCCGACCTGGCCGGGATGTGCGCCGAGCTCCTGACGCCTGACGCCCGCTTCCTCCTGCTCAACGCCTATGCCGAGCGCATTTCGGGCGCCGCCCTGGCGGGCCTGCTGGCCGATAAGCTGGAAGGACGCGGCGGCGGTATCGCCTGGGGCGAGCTCGTCCTGGTGGAAAGCGCCCGCCAGCGCGAGATCGGCATGAGCTTCTACGCCCGCTGGACCGCATGACGGCGGCGCCCCGACAGGTCACTTCCCTGACCAATCCCCTGGTCAAGGCGGTCCGCGCCCTGCACCTGCGCAAGGCCCGGGACGAGACCGGACAGTTCGTCGCCGAGGGCCTGAAGTTCATCATCGAAGCCCTTGAACTCGGGCGTTTTCCCGAGATTCTCCTCCACGGACCCGAGGCTGCAGGGCACCCTCTGCTCGAGCGCGCCGTCAAGGCGACCCTGGGCGCCGGCGGCCAGGCCGTGGAGGTCACCCGGGATATCCTCGCCAAGGTCTCCCGGCGCGACAATCCGCAGGCGGTGATCGGCGTCTTCCGCCAGGCCTTCACGGACCTCGACGCCCTCGACCCCGCCGCCGCGACGGGCTGGGTCGCCCTGCACCGGGTCCGTGACCCGGGCAACCTCGGCACGGTGATCCGCACGGCGGACGCCGCCGGCTGCGGGGCGGTGATCCTGGTGGGCGAGTGCTGCGATCCCTATTCCGTGGAGGCCGTGCGCGCCACCATGGGCTCCATCTTCGCCCTGCCCATCGTCTGCGCCAGCGAGGGCGAGTTCACCGCCTGGCGGGCCCACTGGCCGGGCTCGGTGGTGGGAACCCTTCTGTCCGCCACCGTCTCCCACGCCGAGGCCGCCTACCGGCGCCCGACCCTGGTCCTGCTGGGCAACGAGCAACAGGGCCTGCCCCCCGACATGGCCGCCCTCTGCGACGTCA
Source organism: Phenylobacterium sp. (assembly GCA_020402585.1). GTDB lineage: Bacteria > Pseudomonadota > Alphaproteobacteria > Caulobacterales > Caulobacteraceae > Phenylobacterium. Next base: position 28,481 of record JADBZH010000105.1, read on the forward strand.
ACGTCAAGATCCCCATGCGCGGCCGGGCCGACAGCCTCAACCTGTCGGTCGCGGCCGGGATCATGATCTACGCTGTAACGGCCTGATCTTCCTCAGGTTCCCCGAGGTTTGGCCCGGGAGGTCGGGGCCGCTGAGGCGGGATCCTCCGGCCAGACATGGCGGGGATAGCGCCCCCGCATCTCGGCCCGGACCTCCCGCCAGGACCCGCCCCAGAAGCCCGGCAGGTCGCGGGTGGTCTGGATGGGCCGGTGCGCCGGCGAGGTCAGGGCCAGGGTCAGGGGCGCCCGGCCGTTCGCGACGGCGGGATGGACCCCGAGGCCAAAGACCTCCTGCACACGCACTTCCACGCGCGGCCCGCCGGGCGCACCGTAGTCGATGGCGAAGCTGTTGCCCGTCGGCGCGGTCCATCGGGCCGGCGCCAGGGCGTCCAGGCGTCTCTGGGCGGCATAATCCAGCCGCCCGGCAAGGGCGGCGTCGAGGCGGGCGGGAGACAGGTCCTCCAGGCCCCGCAGGCCGTTGAGCGCCGGACTCAACCAGTCCTCCAGGTCCCGGACCAGGGCCTCGTCGCCCAGGTCCGGCAGGTCCGCCTCGCCCAGCCCCTCCAGGAAGGCGACCCGGGACCGCAGGCTGCGGCCCGCCTCCCCCCAGGGCAGGGATTCCAGTCCGGCCGCGCGGACCTGGTCCAGGAGGGCGGCGCGGATCAGGTCGCCGGAGGGCGCTTCGTCCAGGGTCTCCTTCAACACCAGCCGGCCCAGGCGCTCGATCCGCACGGCCCGCAGGCGGCCCGAGGGGCCGGGCTCGATCCGGGCTTCGCGGATGATGTCGGCGGCGAACAGGGCTGGGATCTGCGCCGGATCCAGGGGCGCGGCCAGCAGGATCCGGTCCGCCCGTCCGCCCCCACCCAGTTCGCCGACGGCCAGCCAGGCCTCTCGGGCCAGGGGATCGGTCTCCTCCAGCCAGACGCCCCGGCCGCTGGCCAACTGGAAATGCCCCGAAGGCCCCCGCGCCCGGGCGATCCGCTCCGGCCAGGCCAGGGCCAGCAGCAGGCCGTCGTCGAGGGCCGGAGCCTCATCCGCCGGCGCCGCCTCGCGCTCCGCCAGGGCGGCCCAGCGCTGGGCCAGCCGGCGCGCCTCCGTCGCCCGGCCCCCGCGGTCCCGTTCCAAGGCCTCCAGCCTCTGGCGCAGATCTGGATCGCGCCCGCCCAGCCCGGGCTCCGAGGCCAGGACGGCGATCCGGGCGGCGCGCCCGGC
>JADBZH010000106.1 GCA_020402585.1 Phenylobacterium sp.
CCAGCTGCGCACCGAGGTCACCGCCGACGCCTCCGAGCTGCGCCTGTCCCTGGCGCGGGTCCCGACGCCGAAGCCCGGCGATGGCGAGGTCCTGGTGCGGGTGCGGGCCACGCCGATCAATCCGTCCGACCTTGGCCTTCTGGTGGGGCCGGCTGACCTAGAGGCCGCGACGGTCTCCGGATCGGGTGAGGCCGCCGTCCTGTCCGCCCCCATCCCGCCGGCCCTGCGCCGCGCTGTGGCCGCCCGCGCCGGCGCCGCCCTGCCGGTGGGCAACGAGGGGGCGGGCGAGGTGGTCGCCGCCGGCGCCTCCCCCGAGGCCCAGGCCCTGCTGGGCCGTACGGTCGCCATCCTCGGCGGCGAGATGTACGCAGAGTACCGCTGCGTGCGCGCCGCGGACGCCCTGCTCCTGCCCGAGGGCACGGACCCCCGCGACGGCGCCTCCTGCTTCGTCAATCCGCTGACCGCCCTGGGCATGGTCGAGACCATGAAGCTGGAAGGCCATTCAGGCCTCGTCCATACGGCGGCGGCCTCCAACCTTGGCCAGATGCTGAACCGCATCTGCCTGGAGGACGGCGTGCCCCTGGTGAACATCGTGCGCAGCCCCGCCCAGGCGAAGATCCTCAAGGACCAGGGCGCCAGGATCGTCTGCGACTCCTCCCAGCCCGACTTCATGGAGAGCCTGGTGGCGGCCCTGACCGAGACCGGCGCCACCCTGGGCTTCGACGCGACCGGCGGCGGCAAGCTGGCCGGCCAGATCCTGACCGGCATGGAAGTCGCCGCCAACGCCCGCAGCCCGGGCGGCTTCTCGCGCTACGGCTCGACCACCCACAAGCAGGTCTACATCTACGGCGGCCTGGACACCGGCCCCACCGAGCTGAACCGCGCCTTCGGCATGGCCTGGGGCCTGGGCGGCTGGCTCCTGACCCCCTTCCTGATCCGTATCGGCAAGGCGGCCGCCGACCAGCTGCGGGCCCGGGTCGTGGCGGGGCTGAAGACCACCTTCGCCTCCGGCTACACCACCGAGGTCTCGCTCACCGACCTGCTCACCCCCAAGGCCGTCCAGGCCTGCAACCGCAAGGCCACGGGCGAGAAGTTCCTCGTCCGTCCGTGACCCCGGAAAAGCCCCGGCGGGACAGGTTTCCGTCGGGGGATTCACATTGCCAAGGCCGACCTGCGCGGCCATAACCGAAGAGACAAAGGGAGGTTCTTCATATGCGTGAAGCCGTAATCGTTTCCTATGCCCGCACGGGCCTGGCCAAGTCCGGCCGGGGTGGGTTCAACATGACGCCGCCGATGTCCATGGCGGCCCACGCGATCAAGCACGCGGTGGAGAAGTCGGGCGTCGAAAAGGACTTCGTCGAGGACTGCTTCCTTGGCAACAACGCCCACAGCGCCCCGAACATCGGCCGCCAGGCCGCTCTGCTGGCCGGCATGCCGGTGACCACCGCCGGCGTCTCCGTGAACCGCTTCTGCTCGTCGGGTCTGCAGACCATCGCCATGGCCGCCAACCACATCCGTGGCGACGGCGCTGATTGCGTCGTGGCCGGCGGGGTGGAGAGCATCTCCATCAGCGGGGGGCGCTTCCCGCCTGAGGCCATGGACCCGGAGCTGGCCCAGATCGCCCCGGCCATCTACATGGCCATGATCGACACCGCCGACATCGTCGCCAAGCGCTACAATGTCAGCCGCGAAGCCCAGGACGAGTTCTCCCTGCGCTCGCAGGTCCGGATGGCCGCCGCCCAGCAGGCCAACCTGTTCGCCGACGAAATCGTCCCGATGAAGACCAAGATGAAGCAGGTCAACAAGGAGACGAAGGAAGAGACCATCGTCGACTACGTGGTGAACCGTGACGAGTGCAACCGTCCCGACACCAACCTCGAGGGCCTCGCCAAGCTCCAGCCTGTCATGGGCGAGGGCAAGTTCATCACCGCCGGCAACGCCTCCCAGCTGTCCGACGGCGCCGCCGCCGTCCTCCTGATGGAAGGCAAGGAAGCCGAGCGCCGGGGCCTGAAGCCCCTCGGCCGCTTCGTCTCCTGGGCCGTCGCCGGCTGCGAGCCCGACGAGATGGGCATCGGCCCGGTCTTCGCCATTCCGAAGCTGCTGAAGCGGAACGGCCTGAAGGTCGACGACATCGACCTGTGGGAGCTGAACGAGGCCTTCGCCAGCCAGTGCCTCTACTGCCGCGATCACCTCGGCATCGATCCCGAGAAGTACAACGTGAACGGCGGCTCCATCGCCATCGGCCACCCCTTCGGCATGACCGGCGCCCGCCTCACGGGCCACGTCCTGCAGGAAGGCCAGCGCCGCAAGGCCAAGTGGGCCGTGGTGACCATGTGCATCGGCGGCGGCCAGGGCGGCGCCGGCCTGTTCGAAGTCTACAACTGATCGGCAAGGCCCCCGCCTCCGGGCGGGGGCTGACGCCTCAGCGCCTGTCGTGGCCCGCGCTCACCCGAGCCGGGCCATGACTTTTTCTATGACCTCCCCTGCGACCCCGGCCTCGACCAGGACCTCCCGGGTATGCTCGCCCAGCTTTGGCGCCCCACGGGTCACCTCAGGCGCCCCCTCGGGGAAGCGGCCAGGCGCCGCCGGCGAGGCCATGCGCCCGCCCCAGCCATCTGACACCTCCACCGCGCAGCCGGTGGCGAGGTACTGCGCGCTGCCCACCACCTCCGACAGGCTCTGCAGGGGCGCCCAGGCCAGGTCGGCCTCGGTGAGGATCACCGCCGCCTCGGCCAGGGTCATTCGCGCAAAGGCCGCATCCGCCCGGGCCCGGATCTCGCGGACGATGTCGAGGTCCGTCGTCGGCAGGGCGTAGCGGGGATCGTCGATGACCTCCGGGTGACCCAACACCTTCATCAGGGTCGGATAGCAGGAAGGTCCCTTGAGCACGAAGGTGACCCACCGGTCGTCCAGGGTCCGGAAATAGATCCCCGAGATCGGATGCGGGCGCAGGCTTCGGGCCTGGGTGGTCGGCGCCTCGCCGAAACGCAGCTGGGTGGCCATGTCCCAGCCCAGGGCGTAGGACGCCGTGCGCAGGAGGGAGCACTCCACCAGCCGCCCCCGCCCCGTCGTGTGGCGCTCATGCAGGGCGGCCAGGACGGAGGACAGGGTGGCCAGGGCCGTGGTGTGGTCGCCAAAGCCGGGGCGGCAGGCGAAGGGCTCCTGGTCCGGCGGGATGTGCGAGCGCCCGACGCCGCTCTTGGTCCAGAAGACGGTGATGTCAAAGGCCGGCAGGTCCACATCCGGTCCCTCCAGGCCCACCCCGGAGACGCTGGCGTAGATCAGCCGGGGGAAGGCCGCCTTCAGCGTCTCGTAGTCGAGCCGGGCCCGCTTCAGGGCGCCGGGCCGGACATTGGTGATGAAGACATCCGCCCCGCCAAGGATGCCCAGCATGGCCTCGCGACCCTCGGGGGAGGCGATGTCCAGGGCCACCCCGCGCTTGCCGCGGTTCTCCATCGTGAAGATGGGATTGCCGGGGGTCTCGGCGCTCTCCGGAAAAAAGGTGCGGGTGGCGTCGCCGCCCAGGGACTCCACCTTGATCACGTCGGCGCCCCAGTCGGCCATGACGGCGGCGCAGCCCGGCGCGGCGATCCATGTGGCGAGCTCGACGACCTTCAGTCCCTGCAGCAGCATGGTCACTTCCCCCCGACGGCGTCTGTGCGCCTTCTCGGCCAAGATTGGCCCTGATTGACCGGCCTCACAAGCCACACTATCCCCCGACGTAAAGCCTCCCGGCGCCCTCCCGGCGACGGGCGCGGAGCCACCCCATGTCCACCTCCGACACCGCCGCCGAGACCGCCCCGGGCGCACCGGCGGCGCGGACGCCCAGCCGGCGCTACATGGCCCGCCGCGACGCCATCATCGCCTCCGCCATTCGCGAGATGAACCGCCACGGCGTGCGCGGCATGACCCTGGGCGACGTCGCCGCCCGCCTGGACCTCGTGCCCACCGGGGTCATCTACTATTTCCGCAACAAGGAGGA
>JADBZH010000107.1 GCA_020402585.1 Phenylobacterium sp.
CGGCCTAGCCGCGCCCGGACTCCGTCCCGACCCCGCCGAAACGCCTCAAAACACCCCGAAAGGGCCAGAAAACCTCGCCTCAATGCGCCCCAAGGCACAGGACGGCGCGTATCGCAGCAGTCCCCCTAGGGGGAGGTGGACCGGGGCGTCAGCCCCGGGACGGAGGGGGTCAACGGCCTCTCCGCGCGCCCCTCACCGACCTTCGGTCGGAGCTCCCCCTTGGGGGAGCGATGGCGCTCCAATTCCTCCCCCCAGGGGGAGGTGGCGCGCGCAGCGCGTCGGAGGGGGTCAACGGCCCGTCAGCCGCCAGTCGCCATGGCGCTGTAAATCTTCTCCCGCGAGGGCGGCGACCTGCGTTAGTCTCCACCCCATGACCAGCGCTCTCAAAGACACCGGGGCCCGGTTCGAGATGGTCGAACAGGGCCTGACCTCCTTCGCCGACTACCGGCGCGCGGGGGACCGCGTCATCATCGACCATGTGGAGAGCCCGCCCGCCCTTCGCGGGACCGGCGCCTCGGGCCGGCTGATGGAGGCCCTGTCGGCGGAGATCCAGGCGCGGGGCCTGAAGATCACCCCGGTCTGCGGCTATGCGGCGGCCTGGCTGCGGAAGAGCGCCGCCTACCGGGGCCTGGTCGACTGAGACCCGGCCTCAGCGCCGCTTCGGACGCCTGCGGGCGGCGGCGGCCTCGGCCCGGCTCTCGGCCCTGAGGGACTTGGCCGCGCTGCGGGCCGCGCCCGAGCCCTCTTCCCCCTCGCCGGAGCCCAGGGCGTCGGCGGCGAACTCCAGGTCCAGCAGCTTGAGCCGCTTGATCTCGTCACGCAGGCGCGCGGCGGTCTCGAACTCCAGGTCGGCGGCGGCCTGGCGCATCCGGGCCTCCAGGTCCTTGAGCGTCGCCTTGAAGTTATCGCCCAGGAAGGGCTGGGCGCCGTCCTCCGCCACGCCCGCCGGCACGGTGACCCGGTCCTTCTCGTAGGGACTGGCGAGGATTTCCTTGATCTGGCTGCGCACGCTTTCCGGCGTGACGCCGTGGGCCGTGTTCCAGGCGGTCTGCTTCTCGCGGCGCCGGCGGGTCTCGGCCATGGCCCGCTCCATGGAGCCGGTCACATGGTCGGCGTAGAGGATGACCCGGCCGTCCACGTTCCGCGCCGCCCGGCCGATGGTCTGGATCAGGCTGGTCTCGGAGCGCAGGAAGCCTTCCTTGTCGGCGTCGAGGATGGCGACGAGGCCGCACTCGGGAATGTCCAGGCCCTCGCGCAGCAGGTTGATGCCGATCAGCGTGTCGAAGGCGCCCAGTCGCAGGTCGCGGATGATCTCGATCCGCTCAAGGGTGTCGACGTCGGAGTGCATGTAGCGGACCCGCAGGCCCTGCTCGTGCATGTACTCGGTCAGGTCCTCGGCCATCTTCTTGGTCAGGACGGTGACCAGGGTCCGGTAGCCCTTCGCCGCCGTCTGCCGCACCTGGTCGATGACGTCGTCCACCTGCGAGAAGCCGTCCTTCGCCACGGGGCGGATCTCCACCGGCGGGTCGATCAGGCCGGTGGGGCGGATCACCTGCTCGGCGAAGACGCCGCCGGCCTTCTCCATCTCCCAGGGGCCGGGCGTCGCCGAGACGCTGACGGTCGCCGGGCGCATGGCGTCCCACTCCTCGAACTTGAGGGGGCGGTTGTCCATGCAGGAGGGCAGGCGGAAGCCGTACTCGGCCAGGGTGAACTTGCGGCGGAAGTCGCCCCGGAACATGGCCCCGATCTGCGGGATGGTCTGGTGGCTCTCGTCGACGAAGAGGAGGGCGTTGTCGGGGATGTACTCGAAGAAGGTCGGCGGCGGCTCGCCGGGACGGCGGCCCGTCAGGTAGCGGGAATAGTTCTCGATCCCGGCGCAGGACCCCGTGGCCTGGATCATCTCCAGGTCGAAGGTGGTCCTCTGCTCCAGCCTCTGGGCCTCCAGCAGCTTGCCGTTGGCCACCAGCCAGTCGAGGCGTTCCTTCAGCTCGGCCCGGATGTGGTTCATGGCCTGGTTCAGGGTCGGCCGGGGCGTGACGTAGTGGCTGTTGGCGTAGATCTTCACCGCCGGAAGGTCCGCCGTGCGCTTGCCCGTCAGGGGATCGAACTCGGTGATGGCCTCGATCTCTTCGCCGAACAGGCTGATCCGCCAGGCCCGGTCCTCGTAGTGGGCGGGGAAGATCTCCAGGGTGTCGCCGCGCCGGCGGAAGGTCCCGCGCTCGAAGGCCTGGTCGTTGCGCCGGTACTGCTGGGCCACCAGGTCGGCCATCAGCTTCTTCTCGTCGATCCGGTCGCCGACCTTCAGGCTGAAGGTCATGGCGGTGTAGGTCTCCACCGAGCCGATGCCGTAGATGCAGGAGACCGAGGCCACGACGATGACGTCGTCCCGCTCCAGGATCGCCCGCGTGGCTGAGTGCCGCATGCGGTCGATCTGCTCGTTTATCGAGGAGTCCTTCTCGATGTAGGTGTCCGTCCGCGGCACGTAGGCCTCGGGCTGGTAATAGTCGTAGTAGGAGACGAAGAACTCGACGGCGTTGTCCGGGAAGAAGCTCTTGAACTCGCTGTAGAGCTGGGCCGCCAGGGTCTTGTTGGGGGCAAGGATAAGGGCTGGCCGCTGGGTCTCCTCGATCACCTTGGCCATGGTGAAGGTCTTGCCCGAGCCCGTGACGCCCAGCAGCACCTGGTCGTGCTCACGCCCCTCAAGACCCGCGACGAGCTCGGCGATGGCCGTCGGCTGGTCGCCCGCCGGGGCGTAGTCCGAGACCAGCCGGAAGCGCCTTCCGCCCTCGGATTTCTCCGGGCGGTCAGGCCGATGCGGACGCCAGGACATGTCCGCGGCGGCGGCGTCGAAGGCGAAGACCGCCGAGGCGTCGGCGAGTCCGGGCGGGGGGCTGGACGGCATGGCGGGAGATTAGGGCCCCGCCGGGGGCGGCGCCAGTGCTGTGGCGAGGAAAGTCAGCGTTTCCCGCGCGACTTCAGCGCCGCTGCGTAGGCGGCGTCGATCTCCTGGATCGTCATCTCTCCCGCCTTCACCTTGACGCCGTTGAAGAAGAAGGTCGGCGTGCTGTCGACGCCCCGGGCGGTCGCCGTTTCCAGGTCCGCGTCGAGGGCGGCCTGGCCGGCGGCGTCGGCGAGGCAGGCGTTGACGGCGGCGCCCGAGATCCCGCCCTCCGCCGCGGCCTCCAGCAGGGCGGCGCGGGCGTCGCCGGTCTCGAACATCTCCTTCTGCCGCCGGAAGAAGGCCTTGATCACGTCGTAGTACCCCTCAGGGCCGGCGCACCTGGCGAGCAGGAAGCCCGCAGCGGCGACATTTTGGGGGTCCGTGAGGACTGGCCTCAGAACGAAGCGGACCTTGCCGGTGTCGATGTAGCGCGCCTTGAAGGCCGGGAAGACGTCGTTGGCGAAGCGACCGCAGTGGGAGCAGGTCAGGGAGGCGAACTCCTCCACCAGGACGGGGGCGTCCGGCCGCCCCATCACCCGATCGGGCCCGACCGGAACCTCGGCCCCCCGAGCCTCAGAGGCCGCCAGGCCGATAAGGATTGAGCCCAGGAGGGCGATGATCTGACGCATGGGGACTCTCCTCCTACGCTCCCCGGGGACAGGGAAACGCACTCCAACTCAGGCCGGGCCTGCAATGCTGCACTGCAATAGGGACTTGCGAATCTGTCTACCAGAAGGCATATGCTGTCACCAAATCGCCATTGTCCGAGCTCCGGCGTGTAGGAGACGGGCAGGTCGATCCGGCCACCAGCAAGTGCAGGGGGCCAGACCGACACAGCTGTCTGGGGGCGCTCCGCCCTCGCCGCACGGGACCCCTTCCTTGTCAGATCTTCCTCAGGCGCGCGCCCCATGGCGTGGAGTCGTGATCTCTATTCTGATGGGCGCCGGACTGGGCGCAGCGCTTGGCGGCGCCTACCTCGGCGGCCTGAAGGCCGCCGCCGGATCGTCGCCGGCCGCGATCGACTTCGCCGGATCCAGCTTCGGCGTCGGTCCGGACCTGCGTCCGGTCTCCGCGGAGGAGGCCCTGGCGCCCCGGGGCGGCGGCCGCTCCGCCTCCCGGGACCTCGACTGCCTGACCCAGGCTGTCTACTTCGAGGCCCGGGGCGAAAGCCCCGCCGGCCAGGCCGCGGTCGCCCAGGTCGTGCTGAACCGGGTCCGTAAGGCCGGGTTCCCGAAGTCCGTTTGTGGCGTGGTCTTCCAGGGTTCGACCCGGGGAACGGGCTGCCAGTTCTCCTTTACCTGCGACGGCTCGATGAACCGGGCCCGGGAGACGAAGGCCTGGTCCCAGGCCCGGCGCATCGCCACCCGCGCCCTCTCCGGCGCGGTGATGACCGCGGTCGGAGACGCCACCCACTTCCACACGGTGCACGTCTCTCCGGCCTGGAGCCAGGACCTGCGCGAGGTGGCCCAGGTCGGCCTTCACATCTTTTACAAGATGGGTCGTCCCCTCGTGACTGAACAACTCGCCGAGACGGCGGAGTCTCCGGTCGCCGGGGAACTGAGGGTTTCCGAAGCGCGACTGGTGTCCGGCCCGCCCAGCGATCCCGTCGAGGTGGTGGAAGCGCCGCCCATGCCCGCTCTGGCCGCGCCCCAGGGGGCCGAGCCGGTCGCTGGGGCCCCCGCGGCCTGAGCCCAGCGGGCCCCGCCGAAGCTCAGGCGGCGTCGAGTCCGATGTCCAGGCTGGGCGCTGAGTGGGTCAGGGCGCCGACGCTGATCACCTGAACCCCGGTCTCGGCGATGGCCCGGACCGTGGTCAGGTCCACTCCGCCCGACGCCTCCAGTGTGACCCGGCCGGCCGTCATGGCGACAGCTTCGCGCAGGTCGCCCAGGCTGAAATTGTCCAGCATGATCACGTCCGGCGCGAGGGGCAGGGCCTCAGCCAGCTGGCTGAGGCTGTCGACCTCGAGCTCCACCTTCACCAGGTGTCCGGCCACAGCGCGGGCGCGCTCCAGGGCGGGCCGGACGCCGCCGCAGGCGGCGACATGGTTGTCCTTGATGAGGATGGCGTCATCCAGGCCGAACCGGTGATTGACGCCGCCGCCGCACCGGACGGCGTACTTCTCCAGGCTCCGCAGCCCCGGCGTGGTCTTGCGGGTGTCGGTGATCTGCGCGCCGGTTCCCGCCACAGCCTCCACATAGGCCCGGGTCAGGGTGGCGATCCCCGACAGCCGACCGGCAAGGTTCAGGCCTGTGCGCTCGGCGGACAGGACCGCCCGCGCCGGCGCCTCGGCGCGGGCCAGGACCTGCCCCGGGGCGACCGGATCGCCGTCACGGACCAGGACCTCGAAGCGGGCCTCCGGCGCCAGGGCGTGAAGGGCGAGGCGGGCGCAGGACAGGCCGGACAGGACCCCTGGTCGGCGGGCGGTCCAGCTCACTGAAAGTCGCGCCGCTTCGGGGACGCAGGCCTGGCTGGTCAGGTCTCCGGCGCGGCCGAGGTCCTCCGCCAGCGCCATCCGGACAATGGGTTCAACGAGGAGATCCGGGATCTGCGGGGTCACGCCGCCCTCCGGGACAGGGACCCTGCCTCCAGGCGGACGAGGGTGCGACGGGCCTCAGCCGCCGTCGCCGGGAAATCGGCGCGGAAGTGCGCGCCCCGGCTTTCCCGCCGTTCGAGGGCGCACTCGGCGATCAGGCGCGCCGCAATCACGGGACCAGCCTCCGGGAAGCGGGCGCCGAGGTCGTCGAGCCGGGAGAGGAGCCGTTCCAGGCCCGACGCTTCGCGGATCACGCCGGCTTCCCGGCTCATGGCCTTTCGCAGGGCCTGGAGCGTCTCGTCGGGGAGGAATGAGAGTTTCCGGGTCCGCGCCAGCGGCCGCGGGGCGCCGACGCGGCGGGAGGCGGCCCGCCCGGCCCGGGCGCCGAAGACGGCGGCCTCGAGAAGCGAGTTCGAGGCCAGGCGATTGGCGCCATGGACCCCGCTGGAGGCGCATTCCCCTGCAGCGTAGAGCCCGGCGAGCGTCGTCGCCCCGTCGGCGTCCGTGAGAATGCCGCCCATGTGGTAGTGGCAGGCGGGCGCCACCGGGATCGGCGCCACCCGCGGATCCAGCCCTGCGCTGCGGCAGGCCGCAAAGACGGTGGGGAAGGCTGTCGGGAAATGGGCGCCGACCGTCGGCCGGGCGTCCAGGAAGGCGCCGCGACCCGCCTCGCGCTCGGCATGGATGGCCCGGGCCACGACGTCCCGGGGGGCGAGCTCGGCGTCAGGATGCAGGCCGGTCATGAACCGCTCGCCCGCTGTGTTCACCAGCCAGGCCCCTTCCCCGCGAAGGGCCTCCGTCACCAGGGGCGCGGGGTCGCGGCCGACATCCAGGGCCGTCGGGTGGAACTGGACGAACTCCGGATCGGCCAGGGTCGCCCCGGCCAGGGCCGCCGCGGCCAGGCCCTCGCCCAGCAGGGCCGAAGGGGTCGTGGTCTCGGCATAGAGTCCCCCGACGCCTCCGGTGGCCAGGATCACAGCCGAGGCGCGCATCTCGGTCAGGACGCCGTTGCGCTCCATCAGGGCGCCGCAGACCGCCCCGCTGGAGTCCTGCAAGAGGCCCCTCAGCCGCCAGCCCTCAAGGACCTCGATGTGAGCCGACCCGCGGGTGCGCTCGATGACAGCGGCCATGATGGCCTGACCGGCCTCATCGCCGCCGACCCGCGCCACCCTGGCGCGACCATGCGCCGCCTCGCGGCTGAGAAGAAAGCCGCCGTCGGGGTCCCGGTCGAAGGGCGCTCCGAAGCTGGCGAGCCGCCGGACCGCTCCGGGCCCGTCTGAGGCCAGGAGGCCGGCGCGGTCGGGATCGACCAGTCCCGCTCCCGCGGCGACGGTGTCTGCGGCGTGCAGGGCCGGGCTGTCATCCGGCGCAAGGGCTGCGGCGACCCCGCCCTGGGCCCAGGAGGAGCTGCAGGCCTGGCCCAGCGGAGCCGGCGACAGGAGGCGCACCCGGCGCGGGGCCGCGGCCAGCGCGGCCGAGAGGCCAGCCAGGCCTCCGCCGATCACCAGGATTCCGTCGAACTCGCTGGCGTCCATGGTCAGATCAGCTCGACGTCGACGTGATGGCGGGCGCGGACCAGGTCATAGCGGGCCGGGACGGCGGGGGGCGGAAGATCGATCATCCTCTGGACGGCGCCCCGGGCGCGCGCGGCGACCAGGGGATCCACCGTGACCTCATGCCGATCCTCGACCAGGGCCTCCAGTATGTTCTCCAGGGTGATGCGCTTCATGTGGGGGCAGAGATTGCAGGGCCGGACGAACTCGGTCTCGACGGCGTCCGCCGCCACATTGTCGGCCATGGAGCATTCGGTGATCAGCACCACCTGGCGCGGCTTGCGGGTCAGGACATAGTCGTTCATGGCCGCCGTCGACCCGGCGAAGTCCGCCTCGGCGATCACCTCGGCCGGGCATTCCGGATGGGCCAGGATCTCGGCGCCGGGGTGCGCCTGCCGGATCTCCCGGATATCCTCGGCGGTGAACTGCTCGTGCACCTCGCACCGCCCGCGCCAGGCGATGATCCCCACCTCGGTCTGGCGGGCGACGTTGCGGGCCAGGAACTCGTCGGGAATGAGGATGACCCGGTTCACCCCCCATTCGCGGGCGGCGCTCTCCACGACCTGGACGGCGTTGGCGCTGGTGCAGCAGATATCTGTCTCGGCCTTCACCTCCGCCGAGGTGTTGACGTAGGTCACCACCGGCAGCCCCGGATAGCGCTGGCGCATCAGGCGGACGTCCTCGGCGGTGATCGAGGCGGCGAGGCTGCAACCGGCCCGGAGGTCGGGGATCAGGACCCGCTTGTCCGGCGACAGGATCTTGGAGGTCTCGGCCATGAAGTGCACGCCGGCCTGGATGATGATGTCAGCGTCCGCCCGGGCGGCCTCGCGCGCCAGGCCCAGGCTGTCGCCGACATAGTCGCCCACCCCATGGAAGATGTCCGTGGTCATGTAGTTGTGGGCCAGGATCACCGCGCGGCGCTCCCGCTTGAGCTTGTTGATCGCCGAGATGAGGGGGGCCTGGGACCGCCACTCCATCGGCGTGACGTGCCGGCGCACCTTCTCCCAGATCGCGGCGGTCTCGGCCTGCACTTCAGGGGTGAACCCGGGCAGGTGGGCGGCGACGGCGGCCGAGAGACTCATGACGCACTCCTTTTGCTCAGAGTGAGCATTAGAGGGGCGAGGAAACAACCGGATGAGCCCGGCGCCTCCTCCTATTATGCTCATTTAGAGCATATCCTTCGCTCAATATGAGTGTGCAAACCGGCCTTGGCAAGCGGCGGCGAGTCCCTCCGGGACAAGAGCGCGTGATCCGGGGGGGCGTTCGTGCTAAGCCCCACCGCTCTGAGATCGGAGACTCCCGCCCTGAGGCTGGTTCGAACCCTCGCGCTGATCGCCCTTGTGGGCGTGCTTGGCCCCGGCGCCGCCGGCGCGGGTCGCGGGGTTCCGCCTGAACCGTCCGCCGATCTGGCCGGTCCGGGCATGACTGTGGCGCGGGCCTTCTCCGAGCCCTCCCTTCAGGCGCGCTTCGCCTCTCTGTCCCCCAACCTGCGGGCCCTCGCCGATCCGGCGAGCCCGGCCACGCCGGCCTGGCTGGGCCTGACCCCGGGTTGGGAGACCCTGGACCTCACCCGTCCGCCGCGGCTTGAACTCAGCGCACCGGAGGGGGTGGTCGAGGCGGAAGACGCCCGGCGGATCAACGCCCTGCGCCCGGTCTCCCGCGAGCCCCTGGCGAGGATGCCGGCGTTCAGTCTGTCCGGGGCCGGGGACGACCCCCGTCGGGCCTTGGACTGCCTCACCCAGGCCGTCTATTATGAGGCCGCCCGTGAGCCCGAACTCGGCCAGGCGGCGGTGGCGCAGGTGGTGCTGAACCGGCTGCGGCACCCGGGGTATCCCAAGTCCGTGTGCGGCGTGGTCTACCAGGGATCGGCCAGGACCACCGGCTGCCAGTTCACCTTTACCTGCGACGGATCCCTCGGCCGGCCGCCGGAGACGGCTCTCTGGAGCGCCGCCAACGCCGTGGCCCGTCGCGCCCTCTCCGGCCATGTGGCGCGCGAGGTCGGCTCGGCCACCCACTACCACGCCGATTACGTCGCCCCGTACTGGGCCCCGACCCTGGTCAAGCTGGCCCAGATCGGCGCCCACATCTTCTACCGCTGGACCGGACCCTCCGGCGAAGCCAGAGCCTTCAGCGGGCGCTATGCCGGCGGGGAGGCCCTCCTGACCCCCGCCATTCTCGGCGGAGTCGATCCGCGCACCCAGGCCGGGCTCGAGGTCCTCGCCGCCCCGCCCCCCAGGACCGTCACCCTCGCCCTTGCCGGCGAGACCCGGACCTACACGGTCGCCGAGACTGAGGCTTCAGGAGGTCCCGCCCTGCCGACGCCGGGGCAGCTGTCCCCGGTTCGTCGCCGTCCGACGCCGGAGGAGATCCGCCGGATCAACGAGGCCCTGGCGGACCTGGAGCGCCGCGAGGCCACCCCCGCGGCGGGGGCTGCGGTTCAGCCCTGACCCGCCGAGAAGGCGTCCGGGTAGGCCACCATCAGCGGCTCATCCAGGGCGCCGTCGACCAGGGCGATCCCCATGAAGGCCGGGCTGCCGGAATAGGGCGAGCTGACCCGGGCCGTTGCAGCCGCTGAGAAGCCGAACTTCGGATAGTATTCGGGGTGACCGAGCACGAGGACGGCGGCCGTATCGAAGTGCCGGGCGGCGTCGAGGCCCCGAAGCGTCAGGGCGGACCCGATGCCCTTCCGCTGGAGATCCGGCCGGACCGCAAGCGGGGCGAGGGCGGCGTAGAGGTTGTGGCTGTCCGCCCAGAGGCGGCTGAACAGGATGCTCCCTGCGAGCTCGCCGTCCTGCAGGGCGACCAGCTCGAACATCGACTCCGCGTCGGCCCGCAGGCGTTCGACAATGTGACGCTCCGCAGTCCCCCCGAAGGCGGCGTCAAGCAGGTCGCCAATTCCTGGATGATCCCCGGCGCGGGCGTAGCGGATCTCAAGAGCCATGGAGCCTCCCTGACGGTCAGTCGCCGGCCACCCACTCCACGTCGGCGCCCAGGGCGTTGAGGTTCTCGACGAAGCGGGGGTGGGCCCTCTGGATCGGGGCGGCGTTGAGGATGGTCGAGCGCCCCTCGATGCTGGCGGCCAGCATGAAGAGGGCGATGGCCACCCGGATGATGTAGGGGCTCTCCACCGTGGCCGGCATAAGCGGCTTGCCACCGTAGGTGATCAGCCGGTGCGGATCGCAGAGCACGGCGTGGGCGCCGAACTTGCCGATCTCCGAGCTCCAGCCCAGGGCGCCTTCATAGACCTTGTTCCAGAACATGACCGAGCCCTCGGCCCGCACGCCCAGGGCGACGAAGATCGGCAGGAGGTCCGCCGGTACATAAGGCCAGGGCGCCGCCTCCACCTTGGTCAGGATGTTGGAGGTGAAGGGCTCGCGCACCTTCAGGCCATGGGGCGCCCGCGCCGTCGACCAGCCCCCCTCGTGGGTGACCTCGACCCCGAACTTGGCGAAGGTCCGGTCCAGCAGGGGGAACTGCTCCACCGAGCCGTTCCGCACCGAGACCTCCCCGCCGGTGATCGCCCCCATGGCCAGGAAGGTCGCCACCTCGTGGAAGTCGTCGGCAAAGGTGAACTCGGCGCCGGACAGGCGCTCGACGCCCTCCACGATGATCCGCGATCCGCCGACGCCCTCGATCCGGGCGCCCATCAGGGCGAGGAAGGCGCAGAACTCCTGGACATGGGGCTCGCACGCCGCGTTGGTCAGCTTGGACCGGCCCAACGCCGTCGCCGCGCAGAGCATGAAGTTCTCGGTGGTGGTGACCGAGGCGTAGTCCAGCCAGTGATCTGCGGACTGGTAGCCTCCCGGTACGGAGATGTGCAGGGCGTCCGGCTCGCGGCGGACCGTCGCGCCGAAGGTCTGGAGGACCTCGATGTGCGGGTCGATCTCCCGCGCGCCAAGGGTGCAGCCCGTGGCGTCCTCCTCGATGGTCGCCGCCCCGAACCGGTGCAGCAGGGGCGGGATCAGCATCAGTGTCGAGCGCATGCCCAGGGGCAGGTGGGCCGCCTTGGGGTCCAGGCCCTCGCCGTGACGGACCTTCAGGACCCCGGCCTCGAAGTCCATGTCCACGGTCGACCCGAGGCTGCGAAAGAAGTCGAGGATCTTCCGGACGTCGGTGATGTCCGGCACCCGGTGCAGGGTCACGGGTTGGTCGGTCAGCAGGGTGGCGCACAGCACCGGCAATACGGCGTTCTTGTTCGCCGAGGGGGTGATCCGCCCGCGAAGGGCCCGCCCGCCGTTGACGACAAGGCGGGTCACTGGGCGGCCGCCCGGCTGGCGGCGTGGTCTTCCTCGGCCAGGAGGCGGACCGCCTCGAGGGCCGCCATGCAGCCCATGCCCGCGGCGGTGACGGCCTGGCGGTAGACGTCGTCGGTCACGTCGCCGGCGGCGAAAACGCCGCGGATCGCGGTGGAGGCGGTCCCCGCCTGCACCTTCAGGTACCCCGAGCCGTCCATCTCCAGCTGGCCGGCGAACAGGGCCGAGGCCGGGGCGTGGCCGATGGCGATGAAGACGCCGTCGCAGGCCAGCTCGCGCGTCTCGCCGCTCCGGGTCGACTTCAGCCGCACGCCGGTGACGCCCATCGGGTCGGTCTGGCCCAGCACCTCCTCGACCTCGTGATCCCAGACCACCTCGACCTTGGGATTGGCGAACAGGCGTTCCTGCAGGATGGCCTCGGCGCGGAAGCTGTCGCGGCGGTGGACGACCGTGACCTTGGAGGCGAAGCTGGTCAGGAAGAGGGCTTCCTCCACGGCCGTGTTGCCGCCGCCGACCACCACGACCTCCTTGCCGCGGTAGAAGAAGCCGTCGCAGGTCGCGCAGGCCGAGACGCCAAAGCCCTGGAAGCGCTGCTCGCTCTCCAGGCCCAGCCAGCGGGCCTGGGCGCCGGTGGCGATGATCAGGGTCTCCGCCAGCCAGACCTGGCCGCTGTCGCAGGTCAGCCGGAAGGGCCGGACCGACAGGTCTGCGGTGAGCACGATGTCATTGATGATCTCGGTCCCGACATGCTCGGCCTGGGCCTGCATCTGCTCCATCAGCCAGGGTCCCTGGATGACATCGGCGAAGCCCGGATAGTTCTCGACATCGGTCGTGATGGTGAGCTGGCCGCCGGGCTGGAGACCCTGGATCAGGACCGGCTTCAGGAGGGCGCGGGCGGCGTAGACGGCGGCGGTGTAACCGGCGGGGCCGGAGCCGACGATCAGGCAGCGGACGGAGCGGGGCGTGGAGTCAGGCATTTCGTCCCTTTAGGGCAGATTCAGGCCGTAAGCGACTCCGGCGGCGAGGCTTGAGCGCAAGGCCGCATCCCTAGGACCCGGGACGCCAGGAGTGCGCCGCGACGCCCGGAGAAATGGTCTCAGGGCGCCGGCGTCTTCTGGGCGATCGCCTGGAGAAGGGCCTCCGCCGCCCGGCCCGCGCCCTGGCCGTCACAGACGGCCGAGGCCGCCTCCGACAAGTGAGACCGCTGGGTGGCGTCCGTAACCAGACGCATGATCGCCCGGTCCAGGGCGCCTTCGAAGGCGGGCGCTGTGGCGTCGACCACCAGGGCGGCCCCCCTCTCGGTCAGAGCCTGGGCGGCGGCGCGCTGGTTGTCGGCCACCACCACGATGGCGGCGGGAAGGCCGAGGGTGCAGATCTCCCAGACTGTGGATCCCGCTGCCGAGATCACGAAGTCGGCGTCGTGCAGAAGGGTGGCCATGTCCGTGGCGTCGATGTGAAGGTTCAGCCGCCGGTCATGGGTGGCCATCCGCGAGAGGGCGCGCAGGCTGGCCGCCTGGCCGCCCAGGACGACATCGATGGCCACGTCGCCCAGGCGCGGGCGCAGCCGGTCCACGATCCGGCTGGTCACGCCGCCGACGTCGGTCAGCCCCATGGTCACGAGGACCCGGCTGACGGGACCGCCCCGGCGGGCGAGGGAGGAGGCGCGTAGGGCGGCGAACCGGCTGCGCACCGGAGCAAACTCGGGTCCCAGAAGCAGGCGGGTGTCCCCGTCGGTCAGCAGGGTGTAGTCCACAGGCCGCCGGTTCGGGCCGGAGTCCAGGACGACGTCGCCCCCGAGGGGCCGGTCTGCAAGGTCGTCGATGACCAGGCTGGCGCGTCCGCCTGCGAGGGCGTCATGGTCCGGACGGCCCAGTCGGTAGTGATCAAAGACCAGGGCGTCGAAGCCCTGCCCGGCCAGGGCGGCGGCGAGGGCGTTGCGGTCCGTGCCGGACGCCTCGATGCGAGACATGGCGGGAGCAAAGGTCTCCAGCAGGGGCGCACTCTGGGGCGAGGCGATGAAGGCGCAGGCCGCACCACGCACGCTGAGGGCCTCGGCCAGGGTCAGGCTGCGCATCAGGTGACCGCCGCCAACCTCGGGGCCGGCGTCAGCAATGAACAGCACGCGCGGCGTTTCGGGAATCATCGTGCGGACAGGGGAGCGCGATTTCGCGGCTTCGGAAAGGGCGCGTTCATGCCATCCGCGCCTTCACCCGCTCAAGGATCGCCTCCGCGGCCCGGCGGGTCTCGTCCAGCGGCGTGGCGGTGAAGAGATCCAGCCGCCCCTCGAAGGCGCGCGCGACCCCCCGGGCGATGAGATCCGCCTTCAGGCGTCCGAACTTCGCCGACCCGCCGTCCATGGGCAGGATCAGGACGGGTCGTCCCGTTGCGGCGGCCTCCGTGGTCATGTTGGCGCTGTCTTCGGTGACGAGCACCACGTCGGCGGCGGCCAGCATGCCGAAATAGGGATTCTCGCCCTGGCCATCCCAGATGAAGCCCGGCAGGTCGGCCAGGGCCTCGGTCAGGATGCGCCGGGCGGAGTCCGGGGTCCGCCGGGAGAAGGTGGTCATCAGAGCCCCGCCGGACTCCAGTACGGCCTGGCGGAGATCGGCGGCGAGGGACCGGGCGCGGGCGTCGGAGAGGTCATGGGCCTTGGAGCGTCCGCCCACCAGAAGCGCCGCGCGGGGGCGGGGCAGGGGATCCGTCAGGGCGGCGAACCGGTCGCCGGCGTCCGCCAGGCGTTCAGGCGTGACCCTGTGCGGCGAACCCGTGATGGACAGGACGTTCGGACCGGCGATCCCGTCATGGCGGGGGGCGACGATCAGGTCAAAGGCGGCGCGCGGCGCGCGGGGGTTCTGGATCTGCACCACCAGGGTCCTCCCCCCCGACCAGCGCCGGAGGCCGAGCGAAAGAGGCAGGGTGGCGCGGCCCGCAGCGATCCAGACGTCCGGCCAGGGCGGGCCTATGCCGGTTCCGCCGGCGAGGGCGGTGAGGGGAAAGGGGTTCAGAAACCAGGGCAGGCGGCCGATGCGGCCCTTCCACCGGACGGTCCGGACGCTGACCTTGGCCGGCGTCAGCCGGGCGAGGGCCTCCGCCAGTCCGAGGGCCGGGCCGGCGTTCCCGGCCTTGTCATCGGACACGGCCCAGATGGAAAGGGGGTTGGCCAAGAGCCGGCGGGCCCTAGATCCACTCCACCTTGACGATCTCGTAGGCCTTGACGCCTCCGGGCGTGTTGACCTCGACGACGTCCCCGGTCTCCTTGCCGATCATGGCCCGGGCGATGGGGGAGGTGATGGAGATCTTGCCGGACTTCACGTCCGCCTCATGCTCGCCGACGATCTGGTAGCGAGCCTCGTCCTCGGTGTCCTCGTCGACGACCGAGACCGTGGCCCCGAACTTGACCTGGCTGCCGGACAGCTTGGACACGTCGATCACCTGGGCCCGGGCCATCCGGTCCTCGATGTCGGCGATCTGGCCTTCGATCCAGCCCTGCCGCTCCTTGGCGGCGTGGTACTCGGCGTTCTCCGACAGGTCGCCGTGCGCGCGGGCTTCGGCGATGGCGGCGATCACAGAGGGGCGCTCGATCGTCTTGAGACGCTTCAGGTCTTCGTCGAGGGCGTGGTAGCCCTCGGCGGTCATCGGGACTTTTTCCATAACCGGGTGGTCTCGGGTCTGCGCTGAGGACGTGAATCACACCGCGGGCACAAGCGTCCGTGGGGCGAAAATCATAGGTCCCGGGTGGCTGAAACTCAAGTGTGCAATGCGGCAAGGCCTGAACTTTATTGCGGTTCCTCGGTCTCGGGGCCGGGGTCCGTCGGCATCGGAACCTCCGGCGCAGCGGGTGGCGAGGCGACTTCGGGGACATCGGGAGGGAGCTCCGGAGGCGGCGGGCCGGCAGGAATGGGCCCCGAGGGCAGCCGCTTCACCGCTGCGGACATGACGTTTCGCCAGACCTCCGCCGGGAGGGAGCCCCCGGACACCCCCGTCATGGGTCGGTTATCGTCCCGGCCGAGCCAGACCACCGTGACGATCCCGCCCGTGTAGCCGGCGAACCAGGCGTCCTGGTAAGCCGAGGTCGTGCCGGTCTTGCCGGCCAGGTCGCGACCGGGGAGGGCGGCCCGGGTTCCGGTCCCTGTGCTTACGACCTGCCGCATCATGCGGTTGAGGTCGGAGAGGGCGGGGTTGTCGATCACCTGCTTCGGGGCCGCCGGCGCCGGACGGCTCCAGACCACCCGCCCCCCCGCCGTGCGGATCCGCGAGACGCCCCAGGCTTCCACCTGCCGGCCCCCCGTGGCGAAGGCGCCATACGACTCGGCGAGGTCCATCGGCGTGACCAGTCCCGATCCCAGGGCCATGGCCGGCGTGGTGGGGATGGGGGTGGAGATGCCCAGCCGCCGGGCGGTCGAGGCCACGGTGTCGCGCCCGACCTCGTCGGCCAGCCTGGCGGCGACCGTGTTCACCGAACGGGCCAGGGCGGTCTCCAGGCTCATGGCCCCCAGGAAGCCCGGCTCGTAGTTGGCCGGCGACCAGCCCTCAAGGGTGACGGGCTCGTCCACCACTTCGCTGTCCGGTGTGCGCCCGGCCTCCAGGGCGGCCAGCCAGACGAAGGGCTTGAAGGCTGACCCTGGCTGGCGGCGGGCGTCGGTGGCGCGATTGTAGGGGGCCGTCAGGTGGTCTGTTCCCCCCACGAGGGCCCGGACGGCGCCGGACCCGTCCAGGACCACCACGGCCCCCTGTTGCACCCCCTGCGCCGCACCCCTGGACACCCCGCCCCGAAGCGCGTCCTCCGCCGACCGCTCGAGGGGCAGGTCCAGGGTGGTTTCGACAACGAGGTCCTGCCGGACCGGCCCCGCCCTCCGCCGCGCCTGGGCGTCCATCCAGTCCACGAAGTACTGGGCCGAGGCCTCCGGCGCCCGGGTCCAGACCCGGGGAGTCTCCTTCAGCGCCGCGGCCCGGCCCTTGGCCGGCAGGGCGCCGGTCTCGACCATGGCGTCGAGGACCAGCTTGGTCCGTTCGGCATTGCGGGCCGGCTGGTCCACCGGATTGTAGCCCGTCGGCGACTTGGGAATGGAGGCCAGCATGGCGGCCTCGCGGACGGTCAGGCGCGAGGCCGGCTTGTTGAAGTAACGCCAGGCGGCGGCCTCCAGGCCCCAGGCGCCCTTCCCGAAATTGATGCGCGAGAGGTAGAGGCCGAGGATCTGCGGCTTGGTGAAGGCCCGTTCCAGCTGAACGGCGAGGGCGACTTCGCGGGCCTTTCGCTCCAGGGTCTTGTCCTGGTTGAGGAAGAGGAGGCGGGCGACCTGCTGGGTGATGGTGGACCCGCCCTGGGCGATTCCCCCCTCCGCCAGGTTTGCGGCGGCGGCGCGGGCGATGCCCGTCGCATCGAAGCCAGGGTGGCTGTAGAAGCGCCGGTCCTCGATGGCCACGAAGGCGGCGGGCACATGGGCGGGAAGACTGCGGATGTCGACCCCCGGCCCGTAGCGCCCGCCACGCACGCCGATCCGGGCGCCGTTGCGGTCGACGAAGACCACCTGGGGCGCCCGCTCGATGGGCGGGAGAGGCGGCAGGGCCGCCCCCCCGGGCAGGCCCGGCAGGGTCACCGTCGCGGAGGCGAGGAGGCCGATCAACATCCGTCAGGTTCCAGGCGCAGTTTCGAGGCGCAGGCTCGCGCCCGACCGTGGCGACACTTGGGCGGCGCGGGTCAGGCGCCTTCGACGACCTCGCAGCCCGCCAGCTCCGTAGCGTCCGGCGCCTCGAAGACCCCCTCGGTGAAGTCGAACATCTCCGGGGTCACGACGAAGGAGAAGCCGTCGCCCTGGATCTGGTTGCGCGACAGGACCCGGCCGCGCCGGATCTCCTTTGGCGCCGTCAGGTAGTGGAACTGGGCCGGCAACTCGCAAAGGCGGGCGATCTCGGCGACCCGGGCCCGGTCAGACCGCCGCAGGAGGCCGAGGTCGAGGACCACGGGGGTCCCCGTCGCCATCACCGCCGCAGCCGTCGACCAGATCTGGGCCTCGCATCGCTCGATGCGTTCCATCAGCCAGTTGAAGTCCGGCTGCTGGGGCATGTCCTGGGCGAAGAGCCGCGCCATCCAGTCGTCGATGGAGAAGCTCACCGCCCGCTCCC
Source organism: Phenylobacterium sp. (assembly GCA_020402585.1). Lineage (GTDB taxonomy): Bacteria > Pseudomonadota > Alphaproteobacteria > Caulobacterales > Caulobacteraceae > Phenylobacterium. The sequence goes on from JADBZH010000107.1 coordinate 17,404, forward strand.
GGCGGGCGAGGTCGGCGGCGTAGGTCGACTTGCCCGCGCCGGACGGGCCGAAGATGACGTGCAGGGTCGGGGTCACGGCGGGGCTCAACGGACGGTCAGGCCGCCGTCGATGACCATCTCGGCGCCGGTGACATAGCGGCTCTCGTCCGAGGCCAGCCAGAGGACGCCATTGGCGATGTCGAGGGGAAAGCCCTTCACGCCCAGGGGCACGGCGGTTTGAGTCAGGGCGTCCAGGGCCAGGTCGCGCTGCGGGCGGGCGTTGTCGCCGGGCCCGCCGGTGCCGATGATGCTGTCCCAGATCGGGGTCTCGATGATGCCGGGGTGCATGGAATTGACCCGGATCCCGTCCTTGGCGTTGGCGCACTCCATGGCCACGGACTTGGTCATCAGGCGCACGGCGCCCTTGGTGGCGCAGTAGCCGCTCATGTTGGGCGAGCCCTTCAGGCCGGCGATCGAGGAGATGTTGATGATCGAGCCCGTCTGGTGCTCGCGCATCAGGGGCAGGGAATGCTTCATGCCCAGGAAGACGCCGTCGACATTGATGGCCATCTGGCGCTTGAAGTCGGCCAGGGAGAATTCGGTGACCGGTCCCGACAGGCCGATGCCGGCGTTGTTGACCAGGATGTCCAGGCGGCCGTGCAGGGCCTTCACCTGGCCGATCACCTCGATCCAGGCCTCTTCGCTCGTGACGTCCTGGTGCAGGTAGTCCGCCCGGGCGCCCGACGCGCGCAGGGCCTCGACCGCCTCGCGGCCCTTGTCGTCCTGGATGTCGCTGATGACGATGACGGCGCCTTCCTGCGCCAGCCGCTCGGCGCAGCCGAGGCCGATCCCGCTGGCCCCGCCGGTGATGAGCGCCACCTTGCCCTGAACCCGTCCCGCCACGTCCGTCTCCTTCCCGCTTGACCCCTGGGGGTTTTCCCATGCCTAGCGCAGGGCGGCCGGCTTGCCCATAGACGCCGCCGCAATGAGAGCCGGGGGGACCTGCCCATGTCGATCACCATCCGCCCCTGCGGTCCGCAGGACGCCGAGGCCCTGGCCTTGGTGAGCCGCGCGACCTTCCTGGAATCCTATGCCGACGTCCTGCCGGCGGCGGACATCCTGGTCCACTGCGAGGTGCAGAACCGGCCGGAGCTTTACCGCGACTGGCTGGCGAGCCCCGGCTGGCGGGCCTGGCTGGCCGAAATGGCCGATACCGCCGCGCCGGTGGGCTTCTCCCTGACCTGCCCGCCGGACCTGCCCGTCGCACCCGGAGCCGGGGACGTGGAACTGAAGCGAATCTATCTCCTGCACCGTTTCCAGGGCGGCGGGACCGGGGCGGCGCTGCTGGCGGCGGTGGAGGCGGCGGCGCGGGAAGACGGCTTCGACCGCCTGCTGCTCGGCGTCTATTCGAAGAATGACCAGGCCCTGGGCTTCTACGCCCGCCAGGGCTTCATCCCCGCAGGGGTGCGCACCTTCCGCGTCGGCGCCAACGACTACGACGACCTGGTCCTGGCCAAGAAGCTGGCCTGAGGCGCCGTAGACCCCCTCAGTCAGCTTCGCTGACAGCTCCCCCTTGGGGGAGCAATTGAGCATGTAATTCCTCCCCCCAGGGGGAGGTGGACCGCACAGCGGGCCGGAGGGGGTCTGCTGAACCGCCGTTGACCCCCTCAGCCGGCTTCGCCGTCAGCTCCCCCTTGGGGGAGCAATGGCGCTCCTAATTCCTCCCCCAAGGGGGAGGTGGACCGCGCAGCGGGCCGGAGGGGGTCTGCTGAGGCGCCACAGACCCCCCACTGACCTTCGGTTGAAGCCCCCTCGGGAGGAGGCGGCCTCAGGCGGCGTAGTCCTGCAGGGGGCGGACGTCGAGGGGGCCGTTGGCCATGGCGGTGATGGCCTGGGCTGCGGCGAGGGCGCCGGCCGAGGTGGTGAAGTAGGGGATCTTCATCATCAGGGCGGTGCGGCGGATCTCGTAGCTGTCGGCCAGGGACTGCTTGCCCTCGGTGGTGTTGAAGACCAGGTGGACCCCGCCGTTCTTCATGGCGTCGACGATGTGCGGCCGGCCTTCCAGCACCTTGCGCACCGGCTCGACCGCCAGGCCCTGGTCGGCCAGGTAGGTGGCGGTCCCGCCTGTCGCGAGGATCCTGAACCCGCGTTCGAGCAGGAGCTTCACCGGCTCGACGATCCAGGGCTTGTCGGCGTCCTTGACCGAGACGAAGACGGCGCCGGCGGAGGGCAGGACGGTGCCGCCGCCCAGCTGGCTCTTGGCGAAGGCCCGGGCGAAGGCCGGACCGGGGCCCTCGCCCTCGCGCCGCCAGTCCAGGCCCATGACCTCGCCGGTCGAGCGCATCTCGGGGCCAAGGACCGTATCGACCCCCGCGAACCGGGCGAAGGGGAAGACGGCTTCCTTGACCGCCACATGGTCGTAGGGCGTCTCGACCAGGCCGAAGCTGGCGAGGGACTCTCCGGCCATGATGCGGGCGGCGATGGCCGCCAGGGGCTTGCCGATGGTCTTGGCCACGAAGGGGACCGTACGGCTGGCCCTCGGATTGACCTCCAGCACGAAGATCCGCGGGGCGTCGGAGTGCGGCTCCTCGATGGCGAACTGGACGTTCATCAGGCCGCGGACGCCGAGCGCAAAGGCCATGGCCTCGGTCTGGCGCTTCAGCTCCGCGATGGTGTCGGGGCGGAGGGAGAAGGGGGGAAGGGAGCAGGCGGAGTCGCCCGAGTGCACCCCGGCCTCCTCGATGTGCTCCATCACGCCGGCCACGAAGACCGTCTCGCCGTCGCACAGGGCGTCGACGTCCACCTCGGTGGCGCGCGAAAGGTACTGGTCGATCAGGACCGGGCTGTCGCCGGACACCTGGACGGCGGTGGTGATGTAGCGCTCGAGCTGCTCGTCATCGCGGACAATCTCCATCGCCCGGCCGCCGAGGACGTAGGAGGGCCGGATGACCACCGGGTAGCCGACCTTGTGGGCGCCGGCGAAGGCCTCGTCCCGGGAGCGGGCGATGGCGTTGACGGGCTGGGCGATCTGAAGGCGGTGGAGCAGCTGCTGGAAGCGCTCGCGGTCCTCGGCCAGGTCGATGGCGTCGGGGCTGGTGCCCAGGATCGGAATGCCCGCCTCCTCCAGCGCCTGGGCCAGTTTCAGGGGCGTCTGGCCGCCGAACTGGACAATCACGCCCAGCAGGGTCCCGCGGGACTGCTCGACGGCGATCAATTCCAGCACGTCCTCGGCGGTGAGGGGCTCGAAGTACAGCCGGTCAGAGGTGTCGTAGTCGGTGGAGACGGTCTCGGGATTGCAGTTGACCATGATGGACTCCACCCCGACGTCCGCCAGGGCGAAGGCGGCGTGGCAGCAGCAGTAGTCGAACTCGATCCCCTGGCCGATCCGGTTGGGGCCGCCGCCGAGGATGACGGCCTTGCGCCGGTCAGAGGGCTCGCTCTCACATTCCGGGACCTGCCCAAGGGCGCCGGTCTCGTAGGTTGAGTACATGTAGGGCGTGTCCGCCCGGAACTCGCCGGCGCAGGTGTCGATGCGCTTGAACACCGGCCGGACGCCCAGGGCGCGCCGGGCGGCCCGCACGGCGCCCTCGGTCTGGCGGGTCAGCCGGGCCAGTCGGGCGTCGGAAAAGCCCTGGGCCTTGAGGGCCCGGAAGGCGTGGGCCTCGGTTGGCAGGCCGCCGGCGCGGACCAGCCCCTCCTGGCGCACCAGCTCCTGGACCTGCCGCAGGATCCAGGGCTCATAGGCGCAGGCGCTGTGGACCTCCTCAACGGTCAGGCCGTGGCGGAAGGCCTGGGCGATGACGCGCAGTCGGTCCGGGGTCGGAACGCCCAGGGCTCGGACCACCGCCGCCTTGCCGGTCTCAGGGTCCGCCGCGCCCTCGATCTCGATCTCGTCGAGGCCGGTCAGGCCGGTCTCCAGCCCGCGCAGGGCCTTCTGGAGGCTCTCCTTGAAGGTCCGGCCAATGGCCATGACCTCGCCCACAGACTTCATGGACGTGGTGAGGTAAGGCTCCGAACCTGGATATTTTTCAAAGGCGAAGCGCGGAATCTTCGTAACGACATAGTCGATCGACGGCTCGAAGGAGGCCGGGGTGGCCCCGGTGATGTCGTTCATCAGCTCGTCGAGGGTGTAGCCCACCGCCAGCCGGGCGGCGACCTTGGCGATGGGAAACCCGGTGGCCTTGGAGGCCAGGGCCGAGGACCGGGACACCCGCGGGTTCATCTCGATCACCACCATGCGCCCGTCCTGCGGGTTGATGGCGAACTGGACGTTCGAGCCCCCGGTCTCCACCCCGATCTCGCGCAGGACGGCGATCGAGGCCGACCGCATGATCTGGTATTCCTTGTCCGTCAGGGTCAGGGCCGGCGCCACGGTGATGGAGTCGCCGGTGTGGACGCCCATCGGGTCGATGTTCTCGATGGAGCAGACAATGATGCAGTTGTCCGCCTTGTCGCGGACGACCTCCATCTCATACTCCTTCCAGCCCAGGACGCTCTCCTCGATGAGCACCTCCGTGGTCGGCGAGAGGTCCAGGCCGCGCTCCACGATCTCGCGGAACTCCTCGACATTGTAGGCGATGCCGCCGCCGGTCCCGGCGAGGGTGAAGGAGGGGCGGACGATGGCGGGCAGGCCGACGAAGGCGAGGCCCTCCATGGCCTCATCCAGGGAGTGTGCGGCCTTGGACTTCGGGCTTTCCAGGCCCAGCTTGTCCATGGCGTCGCGGAACTTCTGGCGGTCCTCGGCCTTGTCGATGACCTCGGCCCGGGCGCCGATCATCTCCACCCCGTAGCGGGCCAGGACGCCGCGGCTCTCAAGGGCCAGGGCCGTGTTCAGGGCGGTCTGGCCGCCCATGGTCGGCAGGAGGGCGTCGGGGCGTTCGGCGGCGATGATCTTCTCGACCATCTCCGGCGTGATCGGCTCGACATAGGTCGCGTCCGCCACGTCCGGGTCGGTCATGATGGTGGCGGGGTTGGAATTGACCAGGATGATCCGGTAGCCCTCGGCCCTGAGGGCCTTGCAGGCCTGGACGCCCGAATAGTCGAACTCGCAGGCCTGTCCGATGACGATGGGCCCGGCGCCGATGATCAGGATGGAGGAGATGTCGGTGCGTTTGGGCATGGGAACACTCGCGCGCAGGGCCAGCGCGCGCGCCTGCGCGCTGCGTCCCGGCCGGATTGAAGGCTAAGGCGCCCGTTTAGAGGGGGACTCGGACAGGCGCAAGCATCGATCCCCGCACCGGTCCCGGCCCCGGGTTCCGCCCACAGAAAAACGGGCCGGCGTCGCCGCCGGCCCGTCCAGATGCATCCCTTTCGGGGCGAAGTCAGACGGACAGGTTGCCCGCGGACATCTTGCCGCTGCGCTTGTCGCGCTCGAGTTCGTAAGTCACCTTCTGCCCTTCGTTGAGCGAGCGGAGGCCCGCACGCTCAACGGCGGAGATGTGCACGAACACGTCGGGGCCGCCCTCGTCAGGTTGAATGAAGCCGTAGCCCTTGGTTCCGTTGAACCACTTCACGGTGCCGGTAGCCATATTGATCGATCGTCCTTGGATATACAGGCCCGAACCCCCGGAGTTGGGGCGCACGGGATCAAAAATCGAAGGAGGTCGGTAGCAGGCCCGCTGCGTCAGAAGAAGCGTCGAAAAAGCAGCCGAACCCACGAGGTTTGACACCACACTATGACGGAAGTCTACACTCGTGGCAAGCGACCCGCGACTCGCGTGGATTGTGGCCCGAGACCTGAGCCCTGGATACCGGGTCGGGACCTGGTCTGACCCCATGGATCTGGAGCCTGTTTCGCCCTTTCAGACCTTCCGCCTGGAGGGAACCGGCTCTAGCCGCGGGCGGCTTCGATCAGGTCAGCGAACCTCTGGAACAGGTAGAGGGAGTCTGTCGGACCGGGGGAGGCTTCGGGGTGGTGCTGGACGGAGAAGACCGGGCGTCCGGCCAGGGCAATGCCGGCGTTGGTGCCATCGAAAAGGGAGACGTGGGTCTCCTCAACGCCCTTGGGCAGGCTCTCCCGGCTGACGGTGAAGCCGTGGTTCATCGAGACGATCTCGACCTTGCCGGTGGTCAGATCCTTCACAGGATGGTTCGCCCCATGATGCCCCTGTTCCATCTTCTCGGTGTTGGCGCCGAGGGCCAGGGCCAGCATCTGGTGGCCGAGGCAGATGCCGAACAGGGGGATGCCGGACTCCACCAGCTTGCGGATCTCCGGCACGGCGTACTGCCCGGTGGCCGCCGGATCGCCGGGGCCGTTCGACAGCATCACCCCGTCCGGCTTGCGGGCCAGGATGTCCTCGGCGGAGGTTGTGGCCGGCACGACGGTGACCTTGGCGCCTTGGGAGGCGAGGGCCCGCAGGATGTTCCGCTTCACCCCGAAGTCCATGACGACGACGTGATGCCTGTCCTGGGCCGGGCGGGCATAGCCCTCGGGCCAGCTGTAGAGCCCTTCCTCCCAGGTGAAGGCCTGGCGGCAGGTGGCGTCCTTGGCAAGGTCCAGGCCCACCAGCCCGCTCCATTCCGCCGCCTGCCGGCGCAGGGCGTCGAGGTCGAAGCGGCCCTCCGGGTCGTGGGCAATGACCGCGTGGGGCATGCCCTGCTCGCGGATGCGCCGGGTCAGGGCCCGGGTGTCCACGCCGGACAGGCCAACGACGCCGCGCCGGGCCATCCAGCCGCCGAGGTCGGACTCTGACCTCCAGTTGGCCGGCGGGGTCGGGGCGTCCCGGAAGATCGCCCCTCGGGCGGCGGTGGCGGAGTCGCCGGCCACCTGCTCGAGATCCTCGGAATTGACCCCGACATTGCCGACATGGGGGAAGGTGAAGGCGACGATCTGGGCCATGTACGAGGGATCGGTCAGGATCTCCTGGTAACCTGTCATGGCGGTGTTGAAGCAGACCTCGCCCACGGCCGAGCCGGTCGCACCGCAGCCGATCCCCTGCAGGACGGTTCCGTCCGCGAGGACCAGGACGCCCGTGACGCCGGGGAGGAGATCGCTCATGGCAGGCTGCTCCAGGGACAGGGTTGAGGGCTCGCAAAAAGGCGGGCGAGGATGCATCCTGCCCGCCCTTCGGCCGTTCCGGGTCTGGTAATGACTCGCGGCGGGCCGGTCAATGCGGCGCGCCGGCCGAAGTCTCCGGGAGAACCCCATGTCCGAGACCGTCTTCATCGATCCCGACCGCGAGGCCTGGGCGATCTTCAAGGGTCTTCCGGCGGATGCGCCGATCCACATGCTGAACCTGGTCCGCCTGCGCGACCGGGCGGTCTATCCCGAGGGGCATGCGGACCAGGGCCGAGACCTGTCCGGCCTCGACGCCTACCGCGCCTATGGCCGCACCACCGCTCACATCCTCGCCCGGGTCGGAGGGCGTCAGGTCTGGGCCGGCAGGCCGGAGGTGACGGTCACCGGCCCCCAGGCCGAGGCCTGGGACCTGGCCTTCATTGCAGAGTATCCCTCCGCCCAGGCCTTCATCGACATGGTCCGCGACCCTGACTACCGGGTCCTCGTGGCGCACCGGACCGCCGGCGTGGCGGACTCCCGGCTCATCTGCATGTCGCCCCGGGAACCGGGCGAGGGCTTTGGAGAATAGTTCCGTCACCATGGCTATCCGCATCAACACGGTCGGCCTCGATGCCGACGACACCCTCTGGCACAACGAGACCCTGTTCCGCCTGACCCAGGAGCGGTTCTGCGACCTCCTGTCGGACCGGGCCGATCCCGAGACGCTGATGTCGCGACTGGCGGAGGTCGAGGCGCGCAACCTGCGGCTCTACGGCTACGGGGTGAAGGGCTTCACCCTGTCCATGATCGAGACGGCCATGGAGCTGACCCACGGCGAGGCGCCCGCCTCGGTGGTCCGCGAGATCCTGGCGGCCGGGCGGGAGATGCTGAACGAGCCGGTGGAGCCTCTCCCGGGGGTGGAATCCGCCCTGGCCGCCCTGTCACAGGACTACCGGCTGGTGCTCATCACCAAGGGCGATCTCCTGCACCAGGAGCAGAAGCTTGCGGCCTCGGGCCTGGGCGACCTGTTCGTCGCGGTGGAGATCGTCAGCGAGAAGACCGCGTCGACCTATTCCGCCGTCTTCGACCGCCATGGCTCCGGCCCCGGGCGCGCCGTGATGTGCGGCAACTCGGTCCGATCCGATATCCTGCCGGCCCTCGAGGCGGGCGCCTTCGCCGCGCATGTGCCCTATCCCATCACCTGGGCCCACGAGCACGCCGAGCCCCCGGTCAGCCATCCGCGCTTCGCCGAACTGGCCTCGATCCGGGACTTGCCGGCCTGGGTGGCGGGGCTGGGCTAGGGACCCGGACTCACCGGCGCCTCAGCTGACCTCCTCCGGCCCGCTGCGCGGTCCACCTCCCCCTGGGGGGAGGAATTACATGCTCAATTGCTCC
>JADBZH010000108.1 GCA_020402585.1 Phenylobacterium sp.
ATTACAGAGCCATTGCTCCCCCAAGGGGGAGCTGTCAGCGAAGCTGACTGAGGGGGTCTGCTGAGGCGCCGTTGACCCCGTCCGACGCGCTGCGCGGTCCACCTCCCCTGGGGGGAGGAATTGGGGAGGCCATTGCTCACCCAAGGGGGAGCTCCTCGCGAAGCGAGGTGAGGGGGTCTGCGGCCCCTCAGCAGGCGCCTTTCGTCCCTTCAGCTCAGACCTCGGACAGCTTCCGGTTGCGGGGTTCCTTCACCATGAAGACCAGGCAGGCGAGCCCCAGCACCAGGAAACCGATCGAGATCCCGAAGACGGCCGGGTAGCCGAGGGCGTCGGCCACCAGCCCGCCGACGATCGGGCTGATCGAGGCCGTGATCCCCTCGGCGGAGGAAGAGATCGCGATCCTCATGGGCATTTCCTCCCGGTTGCCGAACTCCAGGATCATGGTCTGGGCGGCCATCATATAGCCCGACTGGGCCGCGCCCAGGCCGAAGAAGGCGATGAAGAGGGCGACGGGGGTCTGCAGCATCATGAGGATCACCGTGGCGAGGATCCACATGACGAGGGAGATCAAAAGGACATGCCGGAAGCCGGTCCGGTCTCCCATATATCCCCAGAGCAGGTTGGAGAGCGTGTCCGCTCCGAGATAGGCCAGGGCCAGGAGGCCCAGGATTGCGCCGGACAGCCCCATCGAGGAGGTCGCATAGATGGCGTAAAAGGGCACCGCCATCCGGCTGGAGGTGGCGAGCATCTGCACGAGCAGGAAGGGCCCGAAGCCGGGATCGGACCGGATGAGGGCCGGGAAATCGCGGACCCGGTCCCGCAACCGCGCCTTGGCCGGCAGGTTCGGCGGTTCGGGTTCCCTGAGCAGCACCTGGAGGGCCCAGAGGCCCAGGGTTGTCAGGACGGCGGCGAGCATGAAGGTCACCGAGTAGCCGTGACCGAACATGTCCGGCTCGATGATGTACTTGCCGGCGACCCAGGCGAGGATGGCGGCGATCAGGCCGCCGGTGGCGTTGCGCCAGGCCTGAAGGCGGCCGCGCCGGCTCAGGGGAATGACCTTGGCCATCAGCATGCCGAAGACCACCCTCTGGGCGCCCATGAACACCCCGAACAGGAAGAGCAGGGCCAGCATGGCGTAGACCAGGGACTGTCCCTGCAGGAACCAGCCGGCCAGGGCCATGCCGACGATCTGGACGCGGCCGAGACCGCCCATCCAGAGGGCGGCGGGCATGACCTTCTTGCGGTGCTCGATGGCGTTGGCGCCGAAGATCGGCGAGATAATGCCTCCGACCTGCTGCAGGGCCTGGGCGAGCCCCACTATGGTGTTCGAGCCGGAAATCATGTGGATGTAGACCGGCATGAAGGTCGGCGCGTTGATCAGCCGGAAGCCCGTCATGCCCAGCATGCCGTGCAGGTAGTTGCCGATGTAGTTGCGCTTCAGGTTGTCCCAGACGAACCGCTCGTACTCCGCCTCCCTGGCGTCCAGGTCGGCGGGCGAGCCGTCTGGGTTCGGGACGCCTCGGTTCGGGTCGGCGTCAGGCGACGCCGTGGGAGACTCGTCCCTGGTCACTTTGAATTCGCCCGCTCCGGCGCAACCGGCGGCGGACCCTCCCGGAGTATGGTTTCAAGTCCTAATGGAACCCGGTCTAGCAGAGTCCCCCGCTCCGGCAAGCCCGGCGCGGTCGGGCGCGGAGCCTACCGCGCCAGCTCCTTCATCGCCTTCTCGAGGCCCTCGAGGGTGAGGGGGAACATGCGATCTCCGACGAGCTGGCGCATGACCTCGAGGGACGGCGTGTAGTCCCAGTGCCTCTCGGCCGTGGGATTGAGCCAGACCACGTCGTCGAAGGTCTGGGTGACGCGGTCGACCCAGATCGCGCCGGGTTCCTCGTTCCAGTGCTCCACCGAGCCGCCGGGATAGGTGATTTCATAGGGGCTCATGGTCGCGTCGCCGACGAAGATGACCTTGTAGTCGCGGCTGAACTTGTGGAGCACGTCCCAGGTCGGGATCTTCTCGGCGTGGCGACGCCGGTTGTCCTTCCACACGCTCTCGTAGAGGCAGTTATGGAAGTAGTAGAACTCCATGTTCTTGAACTCGGTCCGGGCGGCGCTGAACAGCTCCTCACAGACCCTGATATGGCTGTCCATTGAGCCGCCGACGTCGAAGAAGATCAGGACGCTGATCTTGTTGCGGCGCTCGGGGCGCAGCTTGATGTCGAGATAGCCCTTCTCGGCCGTCCCGCGGATGGTGCCGTCCATGTCCAGCTCTTCGGCGGCGCCGTCACGGGTCCACTTGCGCAGGCGACGCAGGGCGACCTTGATGTTCCGGGTGCCCAGCTCGACGCTGTCGTCGAGGTTCTTGTACTCGCGCTTGTCCCAGACCTTCACGGCGCGGCCATGGCGGCCCTTGTCCTGGCCGACGCGCACGCCTTCGGGATGGTAGCCGTTGGCGCCGAAGGGGGAGTCGCCATTGGGGCCCTGTCCGCCCTTGCCCTTCCCCTTGCCTTCACCGTCCCCGTCGTCGCCGTTCTCGCGCTGCTGGCGCATCTGCTCGGCGAGGGCCTCCATCAGCGCCTCGAAGCCGCCCATGGCCTCGATCTGGGCCTTCTCCTCCTCCGTGAGGAACTTGTCGGAGATCTTCTTCAGCCATTCCGCCGGAATGTCGGAAATGCCAAAACCTTCAAGTTTTTCAAGACCCTTGAAGACGTGCCCAAAGACCTGGTCGAACCGGTCGAGGTTCTTCTCGTCCTTCACCAGAGCGGACCGGGCGAGGTAGTAGAAGTCATCGACATTGCGGTCGATCACGCCCTTGTCCATCGCCTCCATGAGCATCAGGTACTCCTTGAGGGTCACGGGGACCTTGGCCTCGCGGAGCTCGGTGAAGAAACGCATGAACATGGTGGGCGCCCCCTTGCGGGCCGAACGGCTGTTTGAAGTCCGAATGTGAGGCCCCCGGGCCCGGCTGTCCAGTCCGTGAGGTCTCAGAAGGCTGGGCGTCGGCGGAGGATGAACTCCCGGTCCAGCGTCTTGCCGACCGGAAAGCCGTACTCGCCCACCTTCTCGAAACCGCGCCGGGCGTAGAAGCGCTGGGCGCCCAGGTTCTCTGACCAGACCCCGATCCAGATGTCCGGAGGGGCCTGGGCGGCCATCCAGTCCATCACTTCATCGAAGAGGCGCCCGCCGACTCCAGCGCCCTGTGCGGGTCCGGTCAGGTAGATTCGCTTCAGCTCCAGCGCCCCGTCTCCGACCCCGGGGTGGGGAAGCCCGCAGGGGCCGGCGGTGGCGAAGCCGACCGGCTCGCCGGTTTCGGTCTCGAGGAGCCAGCTGGCCTGCAGGCTGTCCTCAAGGCTCTCCCGCGTGGCCTCCAGGTCGTAGGCGGCCGGCAGGTAGGCGGCGAGATCCTCGGCCGGGTAGAGATGACCGAAGGTCTCCACGAAGGTCTCGCGACCGATACGGGCCATCAGGGCGGCGTCGGCGGATGTTGCGCGGCGGAGGATCGGCGGGTTCATCCTCGGCCTCCTACAACTGCTCTCGCCAGGCCGAAAGACCGGAGCTTGCCGGTCCGCATTGCGGGCGGCGGCGGCGATGTCTAGGTTCCGGGTCTCAGGACGGGGATTCCCATGGCGGACGCCACAGACATCGCAAGTCTTTCCTTCGAGCAGGCCCTTGCCGAGCTTGAGCGTATTGTCGGCCAGCTCGAGACCGGCCAGGCCCCCCTCGAGGACTCCATCGCCCTCTATGAACGCGGCGCCCTGCTGAAGGCCCATTGCGAGGCCCGCCTGGAGGCGGCCCGGCTGAAGGTCGAGAAGATCGTCGTCGGTCCCGCCGGCGCTGTGGCCACTGAACCCGCCCGGTTCGAGTGAGCCCCGACGCCGCCAGCCGCCTGTCAGCGGCCGCCTCCCGCACCGACAGCGCCCTTGCCGCCCTTCTGCCGCCGGCGGAGGGTCCTGAGGGGCGCCTGGCGGAAGCCATGCGCTATGCGGTTCTCGGTCCGGGCAAGCGCCTGCGGCCCTTCCTGGTCTTCGAGGCCGGCGACCTCCTCGGCGTCGAGCCTGAGCGCCTCGAGCGCGCCGCCTGCGCCCTGGAGTGCATCCACGCCTACAGTCTGGTTCACGACGACCTGCCGTGCATGGACGATGACGACCTGCGCCGCGGGCGACCGACCGTGCACCGGGCCTTTGATGAGGCCACGGCGGTGCTGGCCGGAGACGCCCTTCAGGCCCTGGCCTTCGAGATTCTCGCCGCGCCCGAGACCCACCCGGACGGGCGGGTCCGCGCCGACCTGGTCTTGGCCCTGGCCCGGGCGTCCGGCGCCCAGGGCATGTGCGGCGGTCAGATGATCGACCTGTCCGGCGTCGGAGGCGACCTGGGCGCCGTGGCCCGGATGCAGAGGCTCAAGACCGGGGCCCTGATCTCCGCCGCCTTCGAGCTGCCCCTTGTCCTGGCCCGGGCCGGCGAGGCCGAACGAAAGGCCCTGCTCGCCTTCGCCCACGACCTCGGGTTGGCCTACCAGGTGGTTGATGATCTTCTGGATGCGGAGGGAGAGACCGGAGTGGTCGGCAAGGCGACCGGCAAGGACGCCGCGCGCGGCAAGGTCAACTTCGTGACCCTCCTGGGCCCTGGCGACGCCCGGGCCCGCCTCGACCTGATCGCGAGCCAGGCCCGCGCCCACCTTGATCCCCTGGGGGACAGGGCTGCAGGCCTCAGGGCCTGTCTCGATTTCGTGCTTGATCGGCAAAGCTGATTGCGAGCAAAGCAAGCGACATGCCGCCCGTGACTCCTCTCCTCGACACTGTGTCCTCGCCCGCCGACCTCCGCGGGCTGTCCCTCGCCCAGCTGAGGCGGCTGGCGGACGAGGTGCGCGCCGAGACCATCGATGCGGTCTCTCAGACGGGCGGGCACCTGGGCGCCGGCCTCGGCGTGGTCGAGCTCACCGTCGCCCTTCACCATGTCTACCAGACGCCTGAGGACATCCTGATCTGGGACGTTGGCCACCAGGCCTATCCCCACAAGATTCTGACCGGTCGGCGCGACCGCATCCGCACCCTGCGTCAGGGCGGCGGCCTGAGCGGATTCACCAAGCGCGCCGAGAGCCCCTACGACCCCTTCGGCGCCGCCCATGCCGCCACCTCCATCTCCGCGGCCCTGGGATTTTGCGCCGCCCGCGACGCCGATGGGCGCGGGAACAGCGTGGTGGCGGTGATCGGCGACGGCTCCATGAGCGCCGGCATGGCCTATGAGGCCATGAACAACGCCAGTGAGACCACCGGCCAGCTGACGGTGATCCTGAACGACAACGACATGTCCATCGCCCCTCCGGTGGGCGGCATGAGCGCCTACATGGCCAGGCTGGTCTCCGGCGGCGGCTATCAGTCCCTGCGCAAGCTCGGAAAGTCGGTGGCCAGCGCCCTGCCGCGCCCCTTCCAGGAGGCCGCCCGCAAGGCCGAGGAGTTCGCCAGGGGCATGGTGACCGGCGGCACCTTCTTCGAGGAGCTCGGCTTCTACTATGTCGGACCCATCGACGGGCACGACCTTGAGGCCCTTGTCCCGATCCTGCAGAACGCCCGGGAGATCCGCGACCGTCCCGTCCTCGTCCATGTGGTCACCCAGAAGGGCAAGGGCTACGCGCCCGCGGAGAGCGCCGAGGACAAGTTGCACGCGGTGGCCCGGTTCGATGTGGTGACCGGCCGGCAGGCCAAGCCCGCCCAGCCCGCGCCGCCCTCCTATACCCGGGTCTTCGCCGACGCCCTGATCGCCCAGGCCGAGCGGGATTCCCGGATCGTTGCGGTGACGGCGGCCATGCCCTCGGGGACTGGCCTGGACCTCTTCGGCAAGCGGTTCCCCGACCGGACCTTCGATGTCGGCATTGCAGAGCAGCACGCCGTCACCTTCGCCGCCGGACTGGCGGCCGACGGGATGAAGCCCTTCGCGGCCATCTACTCGACATTCCTCCAGCGGGGGTACGACCAGGTGGTGCACGATGTCGCCATCCAGCGTCTTCCGGTCCGCTTCGCTATGGATCGCGCCGGGCTGGTGGGTGCGGACGGCCCTACCCACGCCGGATCCTTCGACATCGGCTTCATGGGCGCGCTGCCCGGCATGGTCCTGATGGCCGCCGCCGACGAGGCGGAACTGGCCCGCATGGTGGCGACGGCCGCCGAGATCGACGACCGTCCCTCCGCCTTCCGCTATCCGCGTGGGGAGGGGTTGGGCGTCGCCATACCGGACCTCCCTGAGCCCCTGGAGATCGGCCGGGGCCGGATCGTCCGGGAGGGGTCGACCGTGGCCCTGCTGTGCTTTGGCGCAAGGCTGGGCGAGTGCCTCAAGGCCGCCGACCTGCTGGCGGCCCGGGGGGTCTCGGCCACGGTGGCGGACGCCCGGTTCGCCAAGCCCCTCGACGAAGAGCTCATCCTCCGGTTGGCCCGGGAGCATGAGGCCCTGATCACCATCGAGGAAGGCGCCGTCGGCGGCTTCGGCGCCTTCGTCTTGCAGATGCTGGCTGCCCGCGGCGGCCTGGACCGGGGCCTCAAGGTGCGGACCCTAACGCTTCCTGACGTCTTCCAGGACCAGGACAAGCCCGAGGTCATGTACGCCCAGGCGGGCCTGGACGCCGCCGGCGTGGCCGCCGCCGCCTTTGGCGTCCTGGGCGGCGGACTGTCGGCGACGGGCGGCCTGAGGGCCTGATCCGCAGCGACTGGGGCGAACCGCGATCATATGGAGCCGCCCTCCGCTGTCGGGGTCACCGGCGCAGGCGTTTCCCATTCCTCTTGAAGGTGTAGGTCAGCGACGGAGCCACTGACCTACACTTCACCTCAGAACGTCCGGGTCGCGCGCACGTTGACGCCGCTTGCGCTGGCGCCTCCGCCTTCGCCCGACCAGGTCGATCCCGTAAGGCTCGTGCGAAGGGTCCAAGCCCAGTTCACCTGGTAGTCGACGCCGAGTTCGCCCGCCAGCTGGGTGCGCAGGCCGCGACGGGTTGAATAGGTGACCAGAGTTCCACTCGACGGGCCCACTTTCACGTCTATGCCGTCATCCAGGACATCGTGCGTGGCCGAGAAGACGAGGAACGGTCGCAAGGCGTCGTCGCCGGTTCTGGCGATCTCCACATCCAGCCGCCCGAGGGCGGACTCAAACCTTGAGTCGCCATAGTTCAGGGCAAGGACACTCTTCTTGTCAGCATAGCCGACCATTTCGGTGCGTTCGTACTCCGCACCCACACGCCCCGCGAGCCGCCAGCCGTTCCAGTCCTGCTCGACCCGAACGCCGAGGCCCGCGGACGTCTGTTCGCCCCGGGTGGATCCGGTCGCCCGCTCCCGCGCCACAGCGCCGAGAGCGGCGCGCCGCTCGATCTCGCTGAAGCCTGTGGCGCCATAGGCGGCGTGAGCGTCGATCGACACGCCCTTCGCCACCGGCTGAGCGACGAAGACCGACAGGAGCCCCGCCGTACCCTCGGCCTTGCCGCGGCCGCCAGTGAAATCACCCTCGAAGGCGCGCAGGCTGATCCCGCCGCCGAGGATGAGGCCGCCCTCGAAGTTGCGCTGGGCGCCGAAGGCCAGGCCCTGGTAGGTCTGGCGGGTCCCGGAGTCGAGTGGTCCGTCGGCCTTCTGGTCGATCTGGCCGGCAAAGGGAGCGGCGTCCAGGCGCCATCCCGGCTCGCCGGCGCTGCGGAAGCTGGAGAGTAGAGTCCGCGCGGCGCGCTGGTCGAGGGCGGACTGCGCCAGCAAGTTGGCGGACTGGGCGCGAGCGCGAAGCTGGGCGAGCGTGTAATCGGCGACCACAGCCTGGGCGGCGGTCGTCAGGTGACCGTCGAGCGTGAAGGCGTTGCCGTCGTTCGGCAGGCTTTGCGAGGGCGGGGGATTGGGATTGCCGCGCTGCTGGTAGCTCCCGGTCGTGGCGGTGAAGCCGTACTTCCTCGGGTTCGCCACCATGTCGACGCCGAGGACGTCCAAGTCGATCACATAGACGTTCAGCTTCTGCAGCTGGGGAAAGAGCGCGGTCCTCTGCTTGAGCGTTTCGGCTCGCAGCTGCACCAGGGTCTCCGGGGTTGCGCGGCCGGTGTCGAGCGCGAACTGGGCGGGGATGAAGTCGAGGTCCGCGCCCAAAGCCACGATATTCTTGGCGCCCAATCCCTGGAGGCGCTTGACCTGGGCGATGTATTCCCCAGCGAAGGCCTCCACGCTGTATGGCAGCCCCGCGCTGAACGCCGTTTCCAGGTCATTGCGGTCGAAATAAACAAATGCGATCTCGCCGCCGCTGAAGCGCTTTTTGTCCTCGACGAAGAAGTCGACCTGCTGCCGGAAACTGAGGCAGCAGTCGAAATCGAGAACCGTGGAGCCGTTGACGGCGTAGTTCGATCCGCCGGGCTTGAGGATCTGCAGGGTCTCGCCGTCCGGGCTGAGGCGGAACTCCCGCGCCACCTTCATGGGCAGGCCGAGGTTTCCAGCCAGGCGCTCGCTCCACATCTGGCCCTGGTTGGTCGGCCGGAGGGCCAGGCCCTGGGAGCCGAGGTCCGAGGCGGAGTCGCCGAAGACCACGAGGCCGGTGACAGGACCGGCGGCGGCCGGCGTGGCGGCGGCGATGAGGGCGGAGACGGCGACACCGCATCCGAGATGGAACAGGGATTGGGACGACTTAGACATGATGATTTGGCTTTCAGTAGGACTAGCGGGGTTCGGTAAGGTCAGCGGGGTTCAGGCTGGAGGGTGATGCGCAGCGGATTGGGGTTGAGCTGCTGGGTGGCGCCGTTGGTCGCGTCGACGATGAACGCAACCGTGCTGGCGACGGGAAACAACGCATTGCCCACGGTGCTCGTTACGCCGCCGCCGGCCAGGCGGTGACTGACCTTGTGGACCTGGGTCTGGTAGCCAGCGCGCTCGATGCGGACGGTGAACTCCGCCTCACGCGACACGCCGAGGAACGCGCAGGGGCTGGCGCGACAGACGCCGCCGAAGCTGGTGGTGACCGTGGCGTCGCCGGGCAGGGTCTCCACGACAAAGGTTTCTGTCGTGCCGCGCGCCATGGTGGCGCAACCCCCGAGGGGGGCGATGAGACCGATCGCCGCAGCGGCGCACGTCCAGAATCTCAAGAAACTCAACATGGCATCCTTTCCAATCGACGCGGTCTGCACCGCCGTCCCGGGAAGAAGCCGGATCCCGGCGCGCCATGCGCCCGCGCCAGTTTGGAAGGACGCCCCAGGCTGTCCTGTCCGGGTGGCCAGGATTCTCCGGGCGTCCAGGACAGGCCCGGCGCCCGCCTTGTCCCCTTCCCGAACGCGATCTAGAAAAGGTGGCGGATCGATCGGGGGCTGAGTTGGGCGAAACGCTGAGTCAGGTGCTCTATGCAGCAAGCGCCGGCGCCGCGGTCCTCGGCGCCTTGCTCATGATGCGGCGCTGGTCCCTCGCCTTCGCCTACCGGTCTGGAACCGCCCTCTTCGTCCTGTTGTCCCTGGTCCTGGGATTCAATGTCATCGACCTCTCAGCCGAGCGGCTGCCGGCCTGGGCGATTCAGATCTCCGGGATGCTCACGTCGGCTGTCTTTCCGACCGCCTGGCTCTATTTGCGGGACCTGACCTCTGATACGCCTCGCCCGCTGAACCGCCGCGACGCCCGGCATTTCCTCGTTCCGGTGCTTTTCGCGGTGCATGTCATCTGGGCCTTCGCCTTCCTCAGCCCCCGGTCCGAGGCCAGCTTATGGGGCGTTGGCGAAATGGACGCGGCCGCCCGGGTCTTCGGCGGGACGGGCGTGGTCCTGCAACTGGCCTGGATCGGACAGATCAGCGTCTATTCCTGGTTCATTGCCCGCGAACTCCTCCGCCTTCCAGGGCGGCTTCGGCGCGCCTTCGCCAGCATGAGCGGGCGCGACCTGGCGGGCCTGCGGGGGCTTGGCGGCCTGGTGCTCGCCCATCTCGTGATCGTCGTGCTCGCAAGCCTTGGCCTTATCGCCGTGCCGGAGACCGTCTTCGCCCTCCTCGGCCTGGCCCTGACCTTCGGTCTTGCGGGCTTCGCCGTCGCCCAGGCGCCTGTGTTCCAGTTGACGCCAGACGCCCCGCGCCGGGTTGAGCCGGGGGTGGTGAATCCCCTGCCGCCCGTCCCGACATCGGACGGCGGGGCGGCCGGCGAGAAGTACGCCCGCTCCCTCCTTGATGAAGAGCGCCTGACCCGGATCGCAAACCGGATCCATGGCGCCTTCGCCAATGAGGCCCTGCATCTCGATCCGAACCTGTCCCTCTCCAAGCTGTCCGAGCGCGTCGGCGTAAGCGAGAACCACCTGTCCCAGACCTTCACCCGGAAGATCGGCGAGAGCTTTTTCGACTTCGTGAACACACGGCGTATCGAGGCCGCCAAGGCCCTGCTCGCCGAAAGCGACGACAGCGTCGTCGACATCGCCATCGCCGTCGGCTTCAACTCCAGATCGGCTTTCTACAAGGCCTTCAACGCCTTCGCCGCCATGACCCCCGCCGCCTTCCGCGAGGCGGCCCGCGCCGCCGGCCCCTAGTGTGGGGACGGACTCTAGAAGGGCCAGAGCTTGGCGACGACCGACTGGCCGGCGGGGGCCTTCTGCATGGTCGAGATGTCGCCCCGGCCGCCATAGTTGATCCGGGCCTCGGCGATCTGGGTATGGCGGATGGTGTTGGCCGCCGAGATGTCTTCGGGCCGGATCATGCCCGAGATCGTCAGCTGCCTGACCTCGGCGTTGGTGCGCACCTCCTGGGTGCCCTCGATGATCAGGTTTCCATTGGGCAGGATCCCGGTCACCACGGCGGCGACGGTCAGGGAAATGGCCTCCGCCCGGTTCACGCTTCCCGTGCCGGAGTTGGAGAAGCTGGATTCCGTGCTGAAGGGCGAGGCCTTGCTGAAGTCGTTCCCGGGGGGCAGGAGCCGGCCGATCTTTCCCTCCATGCCGAACAGGCTGGTGAGGGCGGCGTCGGAGGTGGAGGTCCGGTTCGCCACCGATGTGTTCGAGGTCTTGGCCGAGTCGTTGATCGCGATCTGGACCGTGACGATGTCGCCGACACGGTTGGCCCTCTGGTCGATGAAGAAGGCCCGGGCGCCGCTGCGCCAGAGGGAGTTGGCCGAGGCGGGGGTGATCTCGGGCTGGGACGGCAGCATGCCCAGGTCCGGCCGTCGCTCCTGCGGCGTCACCGGGTAGGCGGAGGGGCTCAGGCTGGGACCTAGGGCCGCCTCCTTGACCGTCGTGCAGGCGACCAGGGGAAGGGCGGCGAGGAGAAGGGCGGCGGCGAGTCTCATGGATCGGAACCTGTCTCTGGAGATGGGGGTCAGCGGCGGGCGATGCGGGTGGCGGGGGAGGGCGCGCCATGGGGCGCGTCGGGACCTGTGGCGGCCTGGCCCGGCCCGGTGACAACGGCCTGGATCGTCTTGCGGGAGGAAAGGTTCTGCAGCGAGATCACCTCGCCGACGGCGCCCGCGCCAAGAGCCTTGACCTGAAGGGCGAGGGAGACCCCCCCGTTCTGGTAGGTCACGGTGACCACGTCGCCGGCCTGGATCACCACAGGGGCGCCGACGTCCCGGGCCGAAACCAGCGCGCCCTCCCGGAGGGGGCGGCGAGCGATCATGCCGATGGCGGCGTCGGCGTCCCTGAGGGCATCCGCCGGCGCAGCGACGGCGCGGGTCCAGACCAGATCCTCCGCGCGGATCTCCTCGCCGGCCGACAGGCTCCGGGAATAGGCCAGGGCCTGAACCTCGCCCTTGCGGACGACGGCCGTTGCCGCCGGACCTTCTCCGGGCCGGACAATGATCCGGCGGAGGCGATCGGGGTTGCTCCAGTCCAGCCCGTTGCGGCGGGCCAGGACCTGGACGGCCGTGGCGTCGAGGACCACGCTCGCACCCGGCCGCGCGGCGACGCGGACGCTTGAAGCGCCGCCGGCCCCTTCGAAGAGATCCCCAAGGGTCACGACGCCGTCGGCATCGGTGGGTTCGGTCCTCAGGGAGACCGGCGCGGCGGCGGAGGCCGCCACCGGAAGCGCCAGGCTCATCGCAAGGGTCAAGGCGATCAGGATGCGCATGAGATCAGCTCTTCACCTGGTTGGCGGTGGAGAGCATCTGGTCGGCGGAGGTGATGACCTTGGAGTTCATCTCGTAGGCCCGCTGCGCCACGATCAGGGCGGTCACTTCCGCCACGGCGTCCACGTTCGACGCCTCGGTGTAGCCCTGCAGAAGCACGCCGGTGCCATCGACGCCGGGAACGCTCAGATTGGGCGCTCCTGAGGAGCCGCTCTCGAGGTAGAGGTTGTCGCCGATCGCCTCGAGGCCGCCTTCATTGACAAAGGTCGCCAGTTCGAGGGTTCCGGCCACGGAGGGCTCCGGCTGGCCCGCCTGCTTGATCTGGATCTGGCCGGACTTGGAGATGGAGACGTCGACGGCGTCGGGCGGGATCACGATGGCGGGCTGGATCTGGTAGCCGTCGGCGGTCACCAGCTGCCCCTGGTCGTTCAGCGAGAGGTTGCCGGCCCGGGTATAGGCCAGCTCACCGGTGGGCATGAGGACCTGCAGATAGCCCCGGCCCTGGATGGCGACGTCGAGCTTGTTGCCCGTCTGGGTCATCGCTCCCTGCTCGGTGATCCGGTAGATCGATCCGGCCTTCACGCCCGCACCGACCTGCAGGCCGGTCGGGACCACGGTGCCCTGGTCGGAGGACTGCGAGCCCGCCCGTTCGAGGGTCTGGTAGAGCAGGTCCTGGAACTCGGCGCGCTGTCGCTTGAAGCCCACCGTGTTCATGTTGGCGATGTTGTTCGAGATGACCTCGACGTTCAGCTGCTGGGCGGACATGCCGGTGGCGGCGGTGCGGAGAGCTTGCATGGGAAGTCAGCCTTTCTACTCGACGCGTCCGAGCCGCTCGACCGAGCGCCGGGACAGCTCCTGGGTGTTTTCCATCATGCGGGCCAGGGACTCGTAGGCCCGGGTCACCTCGATCATTTCGGTGACCTGGAGGATGGGGTTGACGTTGGATCCCTCCAGCATGCCCTGACGGATCAGGGATCCCGCGGCGGGCTGGGGCTGGGCGTTGGAGGTGTTTCGAAACTGGTTGTCGCCGATCTTCTCGAGGGTCGAGAGGTCATCGAAGATCACCACGCCAAGTCGCCCGACCTGTTCGACGCCCTGGCTGATCGTCCCGTCGCGGGCGATCTCCACTGGGCCCCGTGTGGGATCGATGATGACCTCGGCGCCTCCGGCGTTGAGCACGGGCTGACCGCTCTGGGTGACAATCCGCCCGGTATCGTCCAGCCGGAAGTGGCCATCCCGGGTAAAGCGATCCCCACCCGGGGTCTGGATCCGGAAGAAGCCGGGGCCGTCGATCGCAAGATCGAAGGTGGCGTTCGTGGCCTGCAGGGAGCCTTGTGAGAAGTCCCTGGCGAGACCGCTGTCGATCACGAACTTGATCGGATTGGGGCCATCCGCCGTCCGCGCAGGCGATTTCGGCTCCGTCTGTACCAGGGACTGCTCGGCCTTGAAGCCCGTGGTGTCGGCATTGGCGATATTGTTGGCGACGATGTCCAGTTGCCGCCGAAGCGTCATCTGGCGCGAAAGTCCTACATAGAGAGCGTTATCCATCGACTCTGACGCCTGGTGTTAAGGACCCGAAGGTTCCCCGTTCACCATGCAAGGGCCGGGCCAACCAAAAAACCCAATAAAAACAATAAATAAAATGGTTAATTCCGGCCGGTGTGCGGAATTTGCCGGGTCTTTTCTCCCTCCTCCGGCGGGGTGGAAAAACGGATCGTTAACTAAACCCGGGAATAGTGGAGCCACGAAGCTCCAGGAGTCGCGGCCGTGGCCAAGCCCCCCAAGAATTCAGATGAGGAAGAGGTCGACCTCGAAGGCGCCGAGGGCGCCGAGGAAGGCGGCGGCAAGAAGCCTCCGCTTCGCCTAATCATCATAGCGGCTGCAGCCGCCGTCGTTGTTCTTGGCGGCGGCGGGGCCGGCGCCTTCTTCCTTTTCTTCAACAAGCCCCCTGAGGCCGCGGACGCCAAGGCTGACAAGAAGGGCGAAGCGGCGGGAAAGAAAAAGGAAGGCGAGGGCGAGAAGAAGGAAGGGGGCGACGAGGCGGGCGACCCAGAGGTGATTATCGCCGAGGGCCCTGACGGGGTCGTCTTCTGCACCCTGCCCAACATGGTGGCCAACATGCAGGCCGGCGACGGGCGTCCGGTCTACCTGAAGCTCAAGCTGACCCTTGAGGCTCCGGACCAGGCGACGGCGGAAATGATCGCGCCCGCCATGCCCAGAATCCAGGACATGTTCCAGAGCTTCCTGCGGGAGCTGCGCCCGGAAGATCTTCAGGGGTCCCAGGGCACCTTTCAGCTTCGCATGGAGATCCTGCGTCGGGTGAACCTGGTGATCGCTCCCGCCCGTATCAATTCCGTGCTTATTGAGGAGATGCTCATCAGCTAGGCCCTCGGGCCGGCTGGAGTCTAAGCCATGGCGAACACGGACGACATTTCTCCGAGCGACGACGACGGCTGGGGTCGGAGTGATTCCGCTGAGGCCGTCGCTGGCGCCGAGCGCATCCTGAACCAGGAAGAGATCGACAGCCTGCTTGGCTTCGACATTTCCGGTGATGATGCAGCTGAGCGGAACGGAATCCGCGCCATCATCAACTCGGCGCTCGTGTCCTACGAGCGCTTGCCGATGCTCGAGATCGTCTTCGACCGCCTGGTGCGGTACATGACGACCTCGCTCCGGAACTTCACCTCCGACAACGTCGAGGTCAGCCTCGACAGCATTTCCTCTATCCGGTTCGGCGACTACCTGAACTCCATCCCGCTCCCGGCCATCCTGACGGTCTTCAAGGCCGAGCAGCTTGAGAACTACGGCCTGCTGACGGTGGACTCCAACCTGATCTACTCGATCGTCGACGTCCTGCTGGGCGGACGCCGCGGGACCGCTGCCATGCGGATCGAGGGGCGGCCCTACACGACCATCGAGCGCGTCCTGGTCCAGCGGATGGTTGAGGTCGTCCTTGCCGACGCCAAGCTTGCCTTTGAGCCCCTGACCCCGGTGACCTTCACCCTGGATCGCCTGGAGACCAATCCGCGCTTCGCCGCCATTGCGAGGCCTGCGAATGCGGCCATCCTGGTCAAGCTCCGGATCGACATGGAGGACCGCGGTGGCCGGATCGAGCTGCTGCTGCCCTATGCGACGCTTGAGCCCATCCGGAAGATGCTGCTCCAGCAGTTCATGGGCGAGAAGTTCGGCCGGGACAACATCTGGGAAGGCCACCTCGCCACGGAGCTCTGGACCACCCAGATGGATATCAGGGCTGTCCTCGACGAGCAGCAACTCCCGCTCCAGACCGTCCTCAACTTCAAGGTGGGGGACACCCTCATGCTCAATGCGACGCCAGACAAGCCGGTCGAGCTGAGGGCGGGGGCGGTCCATCTGACCACGGCCCGCATGGGTCGCCGAAACCACCAGATCGCTGTGCGGGTCGAGGCCCCGCTGACCCGGACCGCCCGTCGGGCCGTGCAGGAGATGTCCAGCTCATGATTTCCATCATCCTCAACCTCCTGCTTGCAGGACTCCTCTGCGGCGCCATCTGGATGGGCTGGCGCCTGAACGAGCGACTCAAGGTCCTCCGGCAGGGGCAGATGGGCTTCGCCAAGGCTGTGGCCGATCTCGACGCCGCCGCCGCCCGGGCCGAGCGTGGGCTCGCCGATCTCAAGGCGGCAAGCGACGAGATGGCCGAGGTGCTCGTCAGCCGGATCGAACGGGCCCGTGTCCTGGCCTCCAAGCTGGACCAGCAGTTCGAGGCGGGCGCGCGGGCCGGTCTGGCTGTGGACCCCCGTGATCAGCAGGCCTCGGAGGCCGACATCGAGCGCCTCAGCCGGAACCTTGGCTCCCTTCTGGCGCAAAGCCGCGAGGCGCGCTTGCGGGGCCGTGAGGCGCCGGTCCCGGCCCCGCGTCGCCCCTCGGTGGGCGTCCGCCGGCGCCCGGAGTTCGAGGATGAGCTCTTCCTTGGCGGCGGCGCAGATCCTATCTCCCGGTCCGCCTTCACTGGAGGCCGTTGATGAGCCGCTTACCCCGTATCCTGCCCCTCCTGGGGATCGCCGCAGGCGGCGTTCTGGCCCTGAACGCCCTTTCGGGGATCAATGGCGCGCCGGATTTGTTTTCCGGCGCGAGGGCCTTCGCCCAGGGAGTCACGTCGCAGGCCGGCGGCCAGCCGGCAGGCACGGCCCCGGCCGCCGACCCGAAGGCCGCGCCCGGCAAGCCGGCGGAGGGCGCTTCAGCAGCGGCGGCCCCGGCCAAGCCGCTGGTCTGCGCCCCTACGGCTGCTGAGCTCGCCAAGGAGGCGGGTCTGTCTCCGGCGGAGCTTCAGATTCTCCAGAGCCTGGGCACGCGACGCGGTCAGCTCGACCAGCGGGAGGCGGACTTCAACACCCAGCTGGCCCTCCTGGCGGCAGCCGAGGCCAAGCTCGACGCCAAGGTGAAGACGCTGAACGGGATCAAGTCGGACATCCAGGGGCTGCTCAAGGCAGGTGATGAGCAGGAAGCCGCCGAGGTGGCGCGAATGGTCAAGGTCTTTGAATCCATGAAGCCCAAGGACGCCGCGCCGCGGATGGTTCTTCTGGAGGACTCAGTCCGGCTGCCCATCGCCGCCAAGATGAAGGAAAAGTCTCTGGGCCTCATTCTCGCTCAGATGCCTCCCGCGGAGGCGAAGAAGCTGACGGAGTCTCTCGCCAACCGGTTCGAACCCGCTCGGGCGGCGGCCAGTGCGTCGGGCGCCGCCAGCCCGGCGCCGCCCGCAGGCGCTGCGCCCGCCGCCCGCGCCGCCGCACCGGCGCCGCAGGCCGGCCCCGCCTAATCCATGTCCCTGCGCCGATCCCTCGGTTCTGGCGTCGCAGCGGTGGCGATCGCCGCGGCGGTCGCTTCGCCGATCGGCGCCCAGCCTGTGGCTGCGTGGCGGGACGTGCGCGTCGGAGAGGCGGCGGACTTCACCCGTCTCGACCTTGGTCCCGGGGTCTCGACCCGGCGCGACGGCGCCACCCTCACAGTGACCTTCCCGCCCGGCGCCCGCCCCGACCTGGCGCGCTTCCGGACCAGCCCCCCAAAGTGGATCCAGGCGGCAAGGGTCGCCCAGGTGGGCGGCAGGACCCAGCTTGTCCTGACCCTGGCTGAAGGCGCCGATACCCGGACCGGCGTCGCCGATGGCGCCGTCTGGGTGAATGTCTTCCCGCGGCCTGAGCCTGCCGGACCCCCGGATGAGGCCGCGACGCCGTCGGTTGAGGCGCCCGCCTTGCCTGTCAACCGACCGGATCCCCTGCCGCGCGGTGGGGTGGTGAAGGCCGAGATCACCCTGGGCGAGGGTGAAGCCGTCCTCAGTTTTCCGTTCGCCAATCCGGCGGGGGCTGCGGTCTTCCGTCGAGGCGGCTCGATCTGGGTGGTCTTCGACGCGCCCGCGCGCCTGGACATCTCCACATTCCCCAGGGGGCTCCGCCAGATGGCCTCGGCAGAGACCTTCCGGGGGCCTGACTACGCGGCGGTGCGGATCGAGGCTCCCCCGGGCATGCCCTTCAGGGCGGACTCGGCCGGCGATACCTGGAATATCGTGCTCGGCCGCGCGCCTTCTCCCCAGGGCTCCGTCGTACGGGTGGTCCGGGATGAGGCCAGCGGGCCCGCCGCCTTGAAGAGCGCCGTCGCCGGGGCGACCCGGGTCGTGCGGATTGAGGATCCTGTCGTCGGCGACCGGATGACGGTCGTGACAGCCCTGGGGCCAGCAAAGGGTGCGCCCCTGCGCAGGGAGTTCGCTCAGGTCACCGTACTGCCCTCGACACAGGGCCTGGCCCTGGAATCCCTTGTGGCGGATATCGCCGTCACCCATGACGGCGACATCGTGCGGATTGGCCGTCCGGAGGGCCTCGCCCTCTCTCCGCTTTCGGTGGGGTCCGCTCCGGAGGATGCCGGCCTGGACGCCCCGCGTCCGGCCATCATGCCGGCCCTGATCGACCAGGTGAACTGGCCACGGACAGGTCCCGAGGGCTTCCTGAGCCGTTACAATGAGCTGCTCTCAGCGGCTGCAGAAGAGTCACAGGGCGGCCGGGAGGCCGCAACCGCCAGTCGGTTCGCCCTGGCCCGCTTTCTTGTCGGGAGTGAACTCTCCTACGAGGCCATCGGCGTGCTCAATGACCTCGCCCGCAAGTCGCCCCAGGTGCTTGATAGCGCTGAGTTCCGGGGTCTCCGGGGCATTGCCCGGGTCATGGCGCGGCGGTACGCCGAGGCCGCCACGGATTTCTCTGCGCCCATCCTGGCTTCTGATCCTTCGGCTTCGCTCTGGCGTGCGTTTATCTCGGCTCAGCTCGGCCAATGGACAGAGGTCCGCAACGAGTTCGCGGCCGGCGCAGAGGCGTTCAACCAGTTTTCACCCGTCTGGAAGTCCCGGTTCGCGCGCGCGGAGGGACAGGCCGCCCTGGCGCAGGGAGACCTGGAAGGCGCCGACAAGGCCGTCCGCCTTGCACTGGAGGACCGAGCCGGCTCCGAAGAGACCCTTGCGGCCCGTCTGCTCCAGGCCCGGCTGCTCGAGGCCCAGGGTGCGAAGGACCGTGCGGTGCGCATCTACCAGGCGGTGGCTACGGCCCCCCTGGACTGGCTATCCACGCCGGCCGCCCTCCAGGCCGCCCGCATTCGCCTGGATCAGGGGAAGATCAACGCAGTCCAGGCTGCCGATGAGATCAACGCCCTTCGCTTTCGCTGGCGGGGGGACGGAACGGAACTTGAGATCATCCGGACCCTTGGCGGCATCTACCTAGATCAGGGCCGTTACCGGGAAGCGCTGGAGACCCTTCGCTCCGCAGGGCGGTCCCTTCCAGACCTGCCGGAGGCCGTCCAACTACAGGCCGATCTCAACAACGCCTTCCGGGCGCTGTTCATCGATGGTGTCGCCGACGGGCTTCAACCTGTCCAGGCCCTGGCCCTCTTCCTGGACTTCAAGGAGCTGACCCCGCTGGGCGCCGACGGTGACCTTATGGTCCGGAGGCTGGTTGGCCGGCTGGTCAACGTGGACCTGCTGGAGCAAGCCGCTGAACTCCTGAAATACCAGACCGAGAACCGGCTCGAAGGTGCGCCCAAGGCCCAGGTGGCGACGGATCTCGCCTTGATCTACCTGATGGACCGCAAGCCCGAGCAGGCCCTCCAGGCGATCAATAACTCCCGGACCACCCTCCTTCCGCCTCCCATGCAGATGGAGCGCCGGCGGGTGGAGGCCAGGGCCCTCATCGCCCTCAACCGTCCGGACGACGCCATAGAACTGCTCGAGCGGGATCGCTCCCCGGAAGGGGAGGAACTCCGGACAGAGATCATCTGGCGGAAGAAGAACTGGCCGGCCGCCGCAGTGGCTTTCGAGCGGAGCCTGGCAGATCGCTGGCGCCGTCCCGGCGCCCTCTCCCCCGATGAAGAAGGCAAGCTGCTGCGCGCCGGGATCGCCTACAGCCTGGCCGGGGATGACGCGGCCCTGACCCGGCTTCGCACCCGCTATTCGGGCTTCATTGACGAGGCCCGGAACCCAGACGCCTTGCGGGTCGGCCTGACCGGCCTGGATTCCGGCGAGATCGGCTCGACGGATTTCAGCAAGGTCACCGCTGACAATGAGGCCTTCGCAGGCTGGGTGGCCAAGATGAGGGCGAAGTTCGTCAAGGCGGCTCCTGCACCGCCCCGGCCGGCCAGTGCTGCGGCGCCGCCGGCCCCGCCTGCGCCGGCCCGCCCGCCTGCACCTCCCAGGCCTGCCTGACCACAATCCCGTTCCTGGGCACAGGTCCTGGCCCTGTGCGCCTCCCAAGACGCCAATCGCTGCCGTCGCTAGGCGCCTGACGCTCTCTGGAAACTCTCCACGAGGCTTCCGGCGACGAGTCGCCAGCCGTCGACCAGGACAAAGAAGATCAGCTTGAAGGGAAGGGACACCACCACGGGCGGCAGCATCATCATGCCCATGCTCATGAGCACGCTGGCGACGACGAGGTCGATCACGAGGAAGGGGACGAACAGCAGGAACCCGATCTCAAAGGCCCGCTTCAGCTCGGATATCATGAAGGCCGGAGTCACTACGCGCAGGGGCACGTCCTGCGCCGTGGCCGGGCGCTCGATCTTCGACAGCCGGATGAACAGGGCGAGATCGTCACGGTCCACCTGGCTCAACATGAAGGTCTTCACCGGCCCGCTGGCGGCTTCGAAGGCAGCGGGAAGATCCATCTGCTCGTTCATCAGGGGCCGAATCCCGAGTTCATAGGACCTCTCGAAAGTGGGCGTCATGACGATGGCGGTCATGAAGAGGGCCAGACTCACGAGGACGGCGTTCGGGGGGGTCTGTTGAACCCCAAGGGCGGTGCGGAGCAGGGAGAGGACCACCACCATCCGGACGAAGGAGGTGGTCATGATCACGATGGAAGGCGCCAGGGAAAGAACGGTCAGCAGACCGATCAGCTGGACGACCCTTTGGGTGAGGCCCGCTCCGCTCCCCAGGTCGATATTCACCGCCTGGGCGAGGGCCGCCGCGGGCAGTAGCAGGCCGAAGGCGCCCGCCATGAGCGCCAGCTTCGCCGCCTGGCGAAGGTCTGCAACGAGGGGAGAGAACTTGCCCCGCGTGGTCTCCGAGACTGCCATCAATTCAGTTCCGAACGTCGTGCCGGAGGGGCCAGCTCGCGGCCATCTCCCAGCATCAGGAGTCGCGACTCACCGTCACACTCCACGAGGACAAGGCGGCGTGCCGGATCAAGGATCAGGGTCTCGACGACCTTCATTCGCCGTTCACGGCTTCCCGTCGGCAATCTGAAGGCTCCGCCGGGACCATACCGGCGCAGGAGCACCGCTGCGATGCCGATGAGGCCCAGGGTGAACAGGAGGGCGAAGGTCGCCCGGGCGAGCGTGATCAAGTCCATGGCGCTCAACCTGCCCTGAGGACGTTAACGAGCGATTAACCCTGTTTATTTACCACGAGGGACATGGACATCACCTCCATCCCGCTTCTCGCCATGCTCCGCGGCCGGATGACCTACTTCGCCGAGCGGCAACGGCTCGGGGCGGAGAACATCGCCAATGTGAGCACGCCCGGTTACCGCCCAAGGGACCTCGCGCCGTATCGGTTCAGGGTTCCGGGCGCCGGCTCTGGTCCGTCCAGGTCCCGGGGAAGCGAAAGTGTGACGGTGATGGACGTGACCCATCCCGCTCACCAGAGGCCCCAGGATCCGGAGTCCATTGCGGCGGCCAGGGGGCT
Organism: Phenylobacterium sp.; assembly: GCA_020402585.1. GTDB lineage: Bacteria > Pseudomonadota > Alphaproteobacteria > Caulobacterales > Caulobacteraceae > Phenylobacterium. The sequence goes on from JADBZH010000108.1 coordinate 21,211, forward strand.
CCGGCCAGAGCGGCGTCCGGGCTTTGAGACCACCTTGGACGGCAACCAGGTTTCGCTTGAGGAAGAGATGCTCCGGATGGCGGACTCCCGGATGAACTACGAGGCGGCCATCGGCTTCTACCAGAAGTCCGTGACCATGATCCGCACCGCTTCCCGCGCTCCCAGCAAGTAGGACACCCTGAATGGCTGACGTCCGCCCACCCTCAAATGCGGCCCAGGCGATCGCCGCCACGGCGCTGCGCGCCGAACAGGCGCGTATGCGGATCATCGCTGAGAACATCGCCAATGCGAACTCGACGTCCCGGACCCCTGGCGGCGACCCTTATCGGCGCCAGGTGCCGGTATTCGAGCCCTTGCGGACCGATGCCGGGCAGGGGGTCAAGATGGTCCGGGTCACCCCGGACCAGAGTGACTTCAAGACCGAGTACGACCCTGGCCACCCTTCTGCGGACGCCGAGGGTTACGTGAAGCTGCCCAACGTCAATACGCTGATCGAGTCCCTGGACATGAAGGCGGCCCAGCGCGCCTACGAGGCCAATCTCACGGTCATCGAGACCGCGAGGGCGATGGAGCTCCGGGCTCTGGATCTCATCCGGAAATAGACGGGAGAAGCTGAATGATCACCGCTCTCAGTGTCGCCAAGGCCTATGCCGCAGCCCAGAAGGGGGTTGGCGGCATGGGCTCCGAAGGCGCCGCCGCCGCAGGCGGCGCTGACTTCAGCGCCATGGTCAAGGGCGTGGTGGACAATGCTGTCGGAGCCTCGAAGGCCGCCGAGCAGCAGATCGTCTCTCATGCTCAAGGTAAGGCCCAACTCATCGATGTCGCCACTGCGGTCTCGGCCGCCGAGACCAGCCTGGATGCGGTCCTGGCCGTCCGGGATCAGGTGATCAGCGCCTACCAGGAAATCATGCGCATGCCGATCTGACCCCGGTCAGAGGCTGCAGGGAGTGACGCCATGAACGGCGCAGAAGTTCTTGATATTGGTCGCAACGCACTTTGGCTGACCATCCAGCTATCGGCTCCCATGCTGATTGTCGGACTCGTGGTCGGCGTGGTAATCGGCCTGTTCCAGGCCTTGACCCAAATTCAGGAAGCGACCCTCGTCTTCGCACCCAAGATCGTGGCGGTCTTCGTCTCTCTTCTCGTCTTCCTTCCGATCATGGGCGCCCTCATGGCGGGATTCATGATCCAGATCGCTGCCCGAATCTCGGCGATGTAGCCGCGGTGGAGCCCTACGCGTCCGTTCAGCAGGTCTACGCCGGGGCCATGGTGTTCACTCGCATCGCCGCCATGGTTATGACCATGCCCGCTATCGGAGACGAAGCCGTCCCGGTACGGATTCGGCTGTCCTTTGCCCTGCTCCTGACCTTCACCCTGACGCCGGTGGTTATGCCGGTCCTGCCCGCTCCGCCCGTTGAGCTGGGGGAAATGGCCGTCCATGTCGTCCGCGAAGCCTTCATCGGGCTGATGATCGGGGCGGTGATGAGGATCTTCATGGCGTCGCTCACTGTGGCGGGAGAGATCATTTCCATCCAATCGACCCTCTCCTTTGCGCAGACCTCTGCGCCGGGTCTGATCGAGTCGTCCACGACGATCGGCACCTTCATCGGGCTCATCGGCCTGATGCTGATCTTCACCACCAACCTGCATCACCTCTTCCTCGGGGCGATGGTGAACTCCTACAACATCTTCCCCTACGGCGCCTCGGCTTCGGTGAGCGACTCCGGCCAGCTGGCGATACGGACCCTCTCTGAAGCTTTCCGCATGGGCGTCCAGCTCAGCGCCCCTGTTCTGGTCCTCGCCCTTGTTTTCAATGTGGCCCTGGGAATTGCGGCTCGGATCATGCCGCAGTTCCAGGTCTTCTTCGTGGCTTCGCCGCTCATGGTGCTTCTCACCCTTGCCCTACTCTCCCTGAGCCTCGGGGCGATCGGTATGGTCTGGGTGAATGGCTACGGCGGTCTCCTGAAGAATTTCGCAGGGGTCAGCGGTGGCTGAGGACAACGACTCCGCGTCGAAAACAGAAGAACCCACCGGCCGAAAACTAGAGCAGGCCCGGGAGAAGGGTGACGTTCCCAAGACCCCTGATCTGCCCCAGCTTGCGGTTTTCGCGGCTGTCGCGGCCGTACTTGCCTTTGCAGGGGGGCTTCTCAGCCGGCAACTGCTGCTGAATCTTTTGCCCTTTATCGAAAACCCCGACGGGATGGATCTCTCGCCGGCTGGCGCCGCCGCTCTCGGATGGGAACTGGGCGGCGCCATGTTCCCCATGCTGGTCATCGTGACCGGCGCTGCGATTGTCGCCGGCGTCCTTGGGCAAGTGCTTCAGACCGGCCTGATGTGGTCGCCGTCAATCCTCGAGTTCAAGCCGTCCAAGCTTTCGCCTATCCAAGGATTCCAGCGGCTGTTCGGCGTCGACGCCCTTATCCAGTTCTTCAAGTCCCTGCTAAAGCTCATCGCCGTCGGAGCGATCGGATTCTTCGTCCTTCGCCCCCACTGGAACGAACTCCAGCAACTGCCCTCAGTCGACGTCCTCGCCTTGCTGCCGATGACTCTCGGCATTCTGAAGACCCTGGTCCTAATGGTTTGCAGCTTCCTGGCTGTGATCACCGCCCTCGACTGGCTGATCCAGAGACAACGGTTCATGGTCCGCCAGCGAATGACCCGGGAGGAGGTCAAGGAGGAGTTCAAGCAGACCGACGGCGATCCGCACGTCAAGGCCCGGCAGCGGGCTATCCAGATGCAGCGGTCGCGGCAAAGGATGATGTCGGCGGTCCCCAACGCCACCGTGGTGGTGATGAACCCGACCCACTACGCCGTGGCTCTTTCCTACGAGGAAGGGGACGCCGCGGCCCCGACCTGCGTGGCCAAGGGCCTCGACGCCCTGGCCCTGAGGATCCGCGCTGTTGCAGAGGAAGCCGGCGTCCCGGTGGTCGAGGACCCGCCCCTGGCGCGTGCGCTCTATGCGGCTGTTGAGATCGACGAACAGATTCCGATCGCACAGTATGAGGCGGTGGCGAAGGTGATCGGCTTCGTTCTCGCGGGGCGGCGGAGGTTCTCTGCCGCGCGGTGAGGCTGAGCCCCCCACTTCAATGGTTCCGAAACCCTTCCGGAGGCTCCTTCGAGGGGGTTCAGGCGGACTCGACCAGGAAACAGGAGGCGCAAGCATGAGCGACCGTTCACGGCAGGCGTCTGGAATCGACGGGCTGGACCTGCTGGTCCTCGGCCTCTTCGCCACGGTTGTCGCCCTGGCCGCCTGGACGGTGCTGAGGTCAGGGCCAGATACCGCCGGCGGGGGCCTGCTTTTCGCCGGTCTGACAGGATTCATCGCCCTGGGCTTCCTTGTCTTCAGGAGCGCCCGGCGTTCGCCGTCATCGACGGATGCGGGAGAGCAGCCGTTCCTCTCAGCCCTCGAGGAGCCCGCCGCCATCGTTGCGGTTGATGGTCGGATCCGATTCGCCAATTCAGCCTGGCGGAGTCTCATGGGGCAAGCCCAGCGCCTGCCAAGGACCTCCGCCTCAGCTCCGGGGCTCTTTGAGGCGCTGACGGAGGCGCGGCGCGGAGGAATCGGCCGGGCCAGTCTTCATGTCGGAGGCCTTGAACGCCCCACCATCATCAGCACCACCGGCCCCCAGCGCTTTCTGGTCCGCTTGCTCCCGGCCGCCGCCCCATCCCCTGACCTGGAGATGGACGTCCGCCCCGGAAGGGCGCGCCCCCAGATCTCGACAGGGCCGACGCCGGACACCCTCGACGCTTTCGCCGCTGCGGCTCCCTTTGGCGCGGCCCTGCTCGGAGGCGGGGACCCCTTCAGCGCGCAGGTGATCGAGGCCAATCCCACCCTATCGGCGATCACGGCGGCGCAGGACCTTGGAGGCGCTTTCGGCGACCTCTTCGACGCCGCCTCTCTGAGTGAGGCGCGGCAGCGGCTCGAGAGCGGACGCTCTCACCTGGAGGCTGTTGAGATGCGACTCTCCGGGGATCTCGCCCGGATCGTCCATCTGTACCTTTCGCCCTCCGGCGACCGCTGGGTGGCCTTCCTTGTCGACGTGTCAGAGCAGAAGCAGATCGAGCTTCAGCTCTCGCAAAGCCAGAAGATGCAGGCCATAGGCCAGTTGGCCGGGGGCGTAGCCCACGACTTCAACAACCTGCTCATGGCGATCTTCATGCAGCTGGACGAACTGGCCCAGCGACACCCTGTGGGCGATCCCTCCTACGAGGGGCTGAACCAGATCCGCCAGACCTCGACCCGCGCCGCTGAGCTTGTTCGCAAGCTTCTCGCCTTCTCCCGCAAGCAGACGGTCCAGAGGGAGAGCCTTGATCTCGGTGAGCTGATCTCGGAGTTCGAGGTTCTGCTGCGGCGCGTCCTACCCGAGGATATCGCGCTTGTTACGGAGTACGGTCGCAACCTCCCGATCGTCCGCGCGGACAGGGGTCAGCTTGAGACGGCCGTGATGAACCTGGTCGTCAACGCCCGGGATGCAATTCGCTCCCATGGCGGCTCCACAGTCCGCATCCGGGCCGCCCGCGTCAGCGCGGCGGAGGCCCAGGCGCTGGGATATCCCGATCCGCAGGGGGAGCAGGCCATGATCGAGGTGTCCGACGATGGCGCGGGCATTCCGGCTGATGTCCTCGACAAGATCTTTGATCCCTTCTTCACCACCAAGCCTGTGGGGGAGGGGACGGGCCTCGGCCTTGCGACCGTTTACGGCATCGTGAAGCAGTCCGATGGCTGGATTTCCGTGGACTCCCGCCCGGCCCAGGGCGCCGCCTTCCGGATCTTTCTGCCAGTTCACGTGCCGGCGATGGCGGCCCCGGCGCCGCCAAGGCCCGCCCGGCCAGCCGCCAGGGATCTGTCCGGTGCGGGCCGTATCCTGTTTGTCGAGGACGAGGACGCTGTCCGCAGCGTGGCCGCCAAGCTCCTGCGGGCTCGGGGCTATGAGGTGATCGAGGCCGCCAGCGGCGAGGAGGCCCTCGACCTTGCAGAAGCGCATGCCGGGTAGATCGA
>JADBZH010000109.1 GCA_020402585.1 Phenylobacterium sp.
GGCGCCGACACCCTGCTGGGCGGGGCGGGCGTGGACTTCCTGACCGGCGGCGCGGGCGCCGACAGCCTGACCAGCGGCGGCGGCGTCGACACCCTGTCGGGCGGCGACGACAACGACCGGCTGACCGGCGGCGGGGGCGCGGCCTCCCTGTCGGGAGACGCCGGCGCCGACACCCTGGCCGGGGGCGCGGGGGCCGAGACCCTGGCCGGCGGGGCGGGGAATGACAGCCTGCTGGCCGACCAGGGCCTGGATCAGGCCGAGGGCGGCGACGGGGCCGACACGATCGTCTCCGGGACGGGGGCCTCCACCCTCTATGGCGGCCAGGGCGACGACGTGCTGAACCTCTCGGCGCACACGACGGGGACCCTGTTCGCCGATGGCGGCGCCGGCAATGACCAGCTGACCGGCGGGGCCGGGGCGGACTTCCTGACCGGCAGCAGCGGCGCCGACACGATCTCCGGCGGCGGCGGGGCTGACACCCTGTCGGGCGGGGACGGCGAGGATTCGCTGACCGGCGCGGCGGCGGGCGCCTCGGTCTCCGGCGATGCGGGTGCAGACACCCTGAACGGCGGCGCCGGCGATGACGCCCTGGACGGCGGGGCGGGGGCGGACTGCGTCTCCGGCGCGACCGGGGCCGACACCCTGACCGGCGGCGACGGCGATGACCGGCTGGACGCCGGCGAAGGGCTGAACCGGCTGTCCGGCGCGACCGGGGCCGACACCCTGACGGCCGGCGCGGACGCCGACACCCTGACGGGCGGCGACGGCGGCGACAGCCTGAGCGCCGGCGCGGGCGCCAACTCCGTGCTGGGCGAGGGCGGGAACGACACCCTGGGCGGCGACGGCTCGCTGTACGGCGGGACCGGCGAGGACAGCCTGTCCGGCGGGACCCTGACCCTCTTCCTCTCCGGCGAGGAGGGGAATGACACCCTCATCGCCGCGGCCGGGGACCAGACCCTGACCGGCGGGGCGGGGGTGGACCGGCTGACCGGCGGGACCGGCGCCGACCGCTTCGTCTTCGCGGCGGGGGACGCCTCCAGCCAGACGGCGGGGGCCATCGACACGATCACCGACTTCTCGGCGCTCGCCGGCGACCGGCTGAATCTGGGCCTGACCGGCGGGATCAACGGCTTTGCGGTGGACGTGGCGGCGACCTACGCCGCGGCCCTGACGGCCGCCAACGGCCTGATCACCTCGGGCCTGCATGACGTGGTCTCGGTGACGGTGAGCGGCGGCGAGGGCTATATCTTCGCCGACACCGACAACAACAACACCCTCGATACGGTGGTGCGCCTGCTGGGGACGACCCCCTCGCCCCTCACGGGGGACTCCGCGGCCGACACCCTGACCGGCAACGGCCAGGCCGACTGGATCGCCGGCTATGAGGGCAATGACCTGATCCGCGGCGACAACGACACCGCCACCGGCGGCGCCGACACCCTGTGGGGCGGTTCCGGCGCCGACACCCTGGACGGCGGGGTGGGCGACGACGTCTTCGTCTATGCCGGTGCGGGCGACCTGGCCGGAAGCGAGAGCGTCTCGGGCGGGGCGGGGACCGACACCCTGCTGGTGACAGCGGCCACGGTCTTTGACGCAGGCCTGACCTTCAACAGCGTCGAGACCCTGAGCGTCTCGGCGGGCGTGGCGGTGACGATGACCCCGGCCCAGGTGGGAAGCTTCACGACCGTCACCGGCGGCGGCGGCGGGGCGAGCCTGGCTGTCACCGTGGCTCTGAACGGGACCTACACCGCGCCGAGCGGGGGCTATTCCGGCCTGACCGTGGCCATTTCCGGGGCGACCGGGGCGGAGGTGCTGAACGGCGGGATCGGGGCGGAATCGCTCTGGGGCAATGACGGCGACGACACCCTGACCGGCGGGGCGGGGGCCGACACCCTGGTCGGCGGCCAGGGCGCAGACCTCTTCATCTTCGCCGGGGCGGGCGACACGGCGGCGACCGAGACGGTGGACGGGGGAACCGAGACCGACACGGTGCGGGTGAATGCGAGCACGGTCTTTGACCCCGGCCTGACCTTCACCAACGTCGAGACCCTGTTCGTGGCGGCGGGCCAGACGGCGACCTTCAGCTCGACGCAGCTGGCGGCCTTCACCTCGGCCTCCGGCGGGGCGGGGGCGGTGCTGGTGGTGAACGCCCCAGGGGGCGGAAACTACACCCTGCCAGCCCTCGGCTACACCAGCCTGACCGTCCATCTGGTCGGCGGGACGGGGAACGAGACCCTGACGGGCCTGGGCGGTGCGCAATCCCTCTGGGGCGGCGGTGGTGCGGACGACCTGCGGGGCATTGGGGGCAATGACACCCTGGCCGGCGGCGCCGGCGCCGACACCCTTTCGGGGGGCTCGGAAGACGACACCTTTGTCTACTCCGGGACCTCCGAGGTCGCCTCGGGCGAGACGGTGGACGGCGGGACCGGCACCGATACGCTCCGGGTGGAGGTGAGCACCGACCTGACCGGGGTGACCCTCTCCAGCATCGAGGCGGTGACCCTGGCGGACAGCGTGACCGCGACCTTCGCCGGCAGCCAGATCACCGGCCAGGCCTGGGCGGTGAGCGGGACGGCCGGCGGCGGGACCGAGACCCTGGCGGTGAC